>JAFSBD010000263.1 GCA_017442025.1 Clostridia bacterium | reverse complement strand
GGTAGGCAAAGGAAAAATCCGAGACAAGGTGGGACGCTCGCAACACCACCGCGCCAAAATATAAGCAAAGAATTATTCCCTCGGTATGGTGAAAGGCAGATATAGATACCCCCGACCAAACCGAAAGATAAGGAAATTCCGCCATGCCAAATGCCCCGCTCCCCAAGGCCAAAAAGGAAAGGGTTGCAAAGGGGATCAGTAGAATCCCCAACGCAAGCGGGCCCGCCCGATAATCCTTGCCTAAAGAAAGAGGTTCTAAAAAAGCAAGCAGGTAAAAAATGATGATATCGGTCGCATTTCCCCAATGAGGCAGGCTTTCCCGTTTCTCAATCCCGGGGATCGTTGCGATCAGCATCGCAACAAATACCAGCAGAAAAGCGGTCATCCACCAGCCGGAGATTCGCTCCAATTCCCCAATCGGAGCGCGGGTAGCACCTAAGGAAACCGCCAAAGCCAAAAAACAAAGCATCCAGAATCCTCTGCCTTCAAATAACCCTCGACTGACTAAAAATGCGCTTATAAAAATGCCGACCAAAGTGATCCCGCTATCCAGCCATTGCAATCGTCCCGCCTCCACATGATGAAGGTAATAAAACAAAATTCCCAGCGGAATCAAAGGCAAAACCGCTATAAATGCAATGTCGCTGAGAATAAACCATCCAAAGGCGGCAAGCTCCCCCATCATCAGCAGGGAGCTACGAAACAATTTCATAAGATCCCTCCCCTTTTATGAATATCCGTTCCCCTGTTCCGTTCATTAAATCCCGCACCGTTTGGCGCTTTTTGAGATTTTTTGCACTTTGGGAAATTTCGGTGGAAAGGATTTCTCCTTTACCCTCAAAAATCTTCCCCGCCTCCTGATTTTGCGCAAAGAATACAGGAAGATCCATATTATCATGGGAAAATGCCGCATAATAGTCCAGCACCGGCCCCATCAGTTCCCCCTCTTGACCACCCAAGATCAAAACTTCTGCATCATCGATATAAAGTTTCTTTCCGCTTTTTCGCTCCATTGCTTTCAAGCACTCTTCAATATTTTTCCCCTTGGATGTTAAAATCTGCCGCTCTTTCCCAATGGGCTGATCCACCGAAGGAGAATATAATTCAAAGGTTGCATGAATCGTTCCGTTTTTTTCATCCAGTGCAAAACCCGCCACCTGCCCAATAGTCCGAACGTCTCGCCGCGGCAGAAAAAAAGAGCAAGCCATCGCAATAATCCCAAAAAGAATGATAAGGCCATAACGCACTATTCTTCCCATCGTTGCCTCCTCTTATTTGCTGAAAAGGAATGTTGCCGCCAAAGCATCTTCCAATAAGGCAGACGAAACAAAGTATCCTGCTTGCCGTTCTTTTTCCCAAGGGCATAAAGAAACGGAACACCCATGGAATCCATCGAAGCCAGATGCAGTAACATCCCAACCGCCACCAATGCAACGCCCGGCAATCCGAAGATCGCGCCGCCCAAAATGCCCGCAAGGCGCAGATAAAAGACCGCGCCCTTCAGATCCTTGACCATTAATCCTGTAACCCCCGAAAAGGCAACGATAATGACCATCGGGGTTGAAACAATATTGCTGTTTACCGCCGCATCGCCGAGAATTACCGCCCCCACTACGTTGAGCGCCAATCCCAAACCGGCCGGCATACGTGTACCGGTCTCCCGCAGGATCTCAAAAGCCAGGAACAGCAACAGCATTTCGGTTACCGTTTTGATCGGTACACCCTCTGAAGAGGCCATCACCGTATAAAGCCAATGGGGCGGCAGGACGCCGGGATTAAAATTAACAATCGCAATATAAAACCCCGGAATAAATACCGCGGTTAAAAATCCGACTACCCGCAATATTCTGCCGATATTGGCATAAAGATAGCTTTGATAATAATCATCAGGGCTTTGAAAGCTTTCGGCAAAAATATAGGGAAGCGTTATAGCAACAGGCGATCCGTCTAAAATTACACCGATCCGCCCCTCCATCAGCTTGGATGCCAAAACATCGGGGCGTGAGGTTTTTCCAACGGTCTTGAATAATGCTTTGGGGCAATCGCGAATCAATTCCGCAAGAATATTCCCATCAGGGATAAAATCAATGTCGATCTTTTGGATGCGCGCCTTTAACTGCTCCACCAACTCCGGTCGGGCAACCCCTTCCAGATAGCAAATGGCCATCTTATTATTGCTTTGCCGCCCCGCAACGATAAATTCACTTTTCAGGCGCGGAGTCATGATTCTTTTCTTTAATAGTCCGAGATTGGCCATGATATTTTCATTGAAGCCGTCCTGAGGGCCAAGCAAGGAGATTTCTGTTTCGGGGATAGAATTGCTGCGCTGAGCCATCCCTTTGGTATCGATGATAATGCATCGGGGGTGATCACCGATCAAAACCACGCAATCCCCCGATCCGATCTGGATCAAAGCCTTTTGCAGATCTTCCGAGATCTCCAGATTATGGCACGCAATCCCGCCCGCAACAGCCCCTTCGGGCGTGGGCTCATAGCGATGGGTTTCCAGGCAAAGAACCACATCCCGATTGGCAATATCATTACTAACCATTGCACCAGACATCAATGCCACGATCGGGATCTGCGGATGATGAGGGTTTTTTATCATTTTAACCTTCAACGTTTCATCCCGATCAAAGGCATCGGTAAAAATCTTTAAATTTTGATTGAAACTACAGGTAAATTTCATAAAGCATCCTTCCCCTTTCATTATGCACAAATCCCACGTTTTTTATCAGAAAAAACTTGCATTCCGTGGAGCATTGCTTTAAAATCAAAGAAAAGGAGATGGCCCTATGACCTATAAAAATGTTTTATTTGATTTAGACGGCACCC
>JAFSBD010000020.1 GCA_017442025.1 Clostridia bacterium | reverse complement strand
GCTGCGGCCCATGGGCTTGCGCATCCGAACAAAGGTGCGGCCGCAGGAGCATTGCTCGCGGGAGAGGATGCAGATATCGCGGGTGCGATAACGCATCATGGGGAAGGCTTCCTTATCCAGGCAGGTAAAGACCAGCTCGCCCTTTTCTCCCTCGGGCAGAACCTCGCCGGTATCGGGATCGATGATCTCGGCAACGAAATGGTCCTCATTGATATGCATACCTGCCTGCGCCTGACATTCAAAGGAAACGCCCGGGCCGGAAATTTCGGTCAGACCATAGATATCATAGGCCTTGATGCCCAAGGATTTTTCGATATCGCGGCGCATCTCCTCCGTCCAGGGCTCGGCGCCGAAGATGCCCGCCTTGAGGTGGTTATCCTCCGGCTTATAGCCCATCTCCTTGAGGGTCTCGCCGATATAGGCGGCGTAGGAGGGGGTGCAGCAGATGATATTGGACTTGAGATCCATCATAAACTGGATCTGCCGCTCGGTATTGCCCGAGCTCATGGGCAGGGTAAGGCACCCTACCTTATGGGAGCCACCGTTGAGACCGGGGCCGCCGGTGAAGAGGCCGTAGCCATAGCAGACCTGGCAGACATCCTCTTTGGTAGCACCCACCGCCACCAAAGCGCGGGCGCAGCATTCTTCCCACATATCAATGTCCTTTTGGGTGTAGAAGGCGACCACTCGCTTGCCGGTCGTACCGGAGGTGGACTGGATCCGCACACACTCGCTCAAAGGCTTTGCCAAAAGGCCGTAGGGATAAGCATCCCGCAGGTCGGCTTTGGTTAAGAAGGGCAGCTTATGGAGATCGTCGATCCCCTTAATGTCCTCCGGTTTGACACCCTTTTCGTCCATCAGATTGCGGTAGTAGGGAACATTTTCATAAACATGCTTGACCTGCTTGACCAGCTTCTCCGATTGGAGCGCGCGGATCTGCTCATAGGGCATGGTCTCCGCTTCTTTTTGGTAATAGTTCTGCGCCATTAAAATCACTCCTTATTATATCCAAGGTCAAAGGCCTTTTTATTGATCTCAACAAATTGGGGTTTCACGCTCTTGGCGATGGCCTCCATCCACTTTTCATAGGGGATATCCAGGTATTTGGCCAGGCGGCCCATCAAAACGATGTTGACTGCTTTGGAAGAACCCGCTTCCTCGGCCAGCGCCAGCGCATCAAAGGCATCGATGGCGATCCCCTTGGCGGAAAGCTCCTCCAGAATGTTTTCGGGATATTCCGCCGCGCCGATCACAACCGGCATGGGGTCGATCTGCTGGGTGTTGACGATGATCTTTCCGCCCTCCTTCAGGCGGGAAACATACCGCGCACCCTCTAATTTTTCAAAAGAAATGATAAAATCGGCTTCTCCTTCGGCAACCACCGGGGAGTAGACCTTCTCGCCGAAGCGAACATATGTAACGACACTTCCGCCGCGCTGGCTCATGCCATGGACTTCCGAGACCTTCACATCGAACCCTTCGTCCACCAGCAGGCGGCCCAGCAGCTTGGAGGCAAGCAGAGAGCCCTGCCCGCCCACGCCAACGATCATCAGATTGGTTGTTTTCATCATGCGTTCTCCTTTCCGATGGCATCGAATTTGCAAAGCTGGGTGCAGACCCCGCAACCCACGCAAAGGGTATGGTCGATCATCGCCTTGCCATCCTTCATGGAAATAGCGGGGCAGCCCATCTTCATGCAGGCTTTGCAGCTGCGGCATTTAGCGGGATCCACCTTCAAGGGGGGCAGCGCCTTGACGCTCTTGAGCAGGGCGCAGGGGCGGCGGCTGATAATGACCGAAGGCTCCTTGGCGGCCAGCTCTTCTTTGATGGCAATATCGCAGGCAGCCAGATCATAGGGATCAACTACCCGCACGCGGTTGATGCCGATGGCTTTGCAAAGGGTCTCCAGATCCACCTTAGAGGCGGGGTCGCCCTTAATGTTATAGCCGGTGGTGGGGTTTTGCTGATGGCCGGTCATGCCGGTAATGGAATTATCTAAGATGATAACGGTAGAATTGGTGGCGTTATAAGCGATATTCACAAGGCCGGTCATGCCCGAATGCATGAAGGTGGAATCGCCGATCACGCAAACCGTCTTGCCCTCGCTCTCCTCACCGCCGGCTTTATTAAAGCCATGCAGACCGCTGATGGATGCGCCCATGCAGAGGGTGGAATCCAGCGCGTTGAGAGGGGCGGCCATGCCGAGGGTATAGCACCCGATATCGCCCAAAACGGTAACCTTATTTTTAACCAGGGAATAATAGAGGCCGCGATGGGGGCATCCTGCGCACATAACGGGCGGACGCACCGGCAGATTGGGCTGCTCGGCGGCGGCAGGCAATGCCTTGCCGAAGGCCGCGGCGATGGTAGCCTGATTATATTCCCCGATGGGGGAGAAGAGCTCCTTGCCCTTCACCGCAACGCCGATATGCTCGCAATGCTGCTGCAGGATTCCGTCCAGCTCCTCGATAACATAGACCTCTTCCAGATCGGCGGCAAAATCTTTGATCAACCGAACAGGCAGGGGATGGACCATCCCCAATTTCAAAACGTTTACGCTATCGCCGAAAACTTCCTTCACATATTGATAGCAAGCACCGGCGCAGATGATGCCCATCTTGCTATCGGCTTTCTCTACCCGATTGAGGGGGGAGGTTTCAGCAAAGTTGCTGAGCTTTTGCAGCCGCTCCTCCACAAAGGGATGGCGGGCAACCGCATTGGCGGGGGCCATGATAAACTTTCTGGGGTTGCGCTCATAAGCTTTTGCGGGATGGGCTTCCCGCTCCGCCAGCTCCACAATGCTCTGGCAATGGGCAATGCGGGTGCAGATTCGCATCAGAACGGGGGTATCAAATTCTTCCGAGAGATCAAAGGCCAGCTTCATAAATTCCTTGGCCTCGGAAGAATCGGCAGGCTCCAGCATGGGGATCTTGGCGGCGATGGCGTAATGGCGGCTATCCTGCTCATTTTGAGAGCTATGCATGGCCGGATCATCCGCCACGCAGACCACCATACCGCCGTTGACGCCGGTATAAGATAAGGTAAAGAGCGGGTCGGCCGCCACATTCAGGCCAACATGCTTCATGGCGCAGGCGCTCCGCACCCCTCGCAGAGAGGCACCGAAGGCCACCTCGCAGGCCACCTTTTCGTTGGGGGCCCATTCGCATTTAATTTCATCGTAGTTTGCGGCAAATTCCGTGATCTCCGTGGAAGGAGTGCCGGGATAACTGGAGATCACCTCAACCCCCGCCTCGTAGAGGCCGCGGGCCAAGGCTTCATTGCCGATCATCAGCTTTTTCATAAGAGAAAGGCTCCTTTCGGGTAGGGTAGAGCGAATAATCCGAACCCCGTTTTGAAAAGGCGGATTTTTGTTCACTCTTTGTTAAAATACTCGCCAATACGACAGTATTGGCTGTGTTTTGTGCCTTGATTGAACAAAAATCCGCTCTTTTTAAAATCCTTGACCTCAAAGCGAGGAGATTTCGAGGGATTTTTATTCAAGTCGGTTGCAGGAAGGCTTACGCCTTGCAAGAACGATTTGGGTAAAAAGCACCGAAAGATCCCGCTTTGAGGCGGGTTCGGATTATTTGCTCTACCCTAAAGAATCAATATGTTTTATTTTAGCACATTCTTTTTTAGAATGGAAGATTTATTTTCCCAAAGAATCCTTCACATCGACCGTTGCGGTCTTATTATAGCAAAGGAACATTTTGCCAACCCCTTCGGGCAGGGTCTTTTTGGTCAGCAGGCTGACAATGGGAACGAGCACCAAACCGCCCACCATCGCAAAAACGCCCGAATAGAGGGAGTTTTGGAAGACAAAGTTTAAAACAGGAACCTCGGCAATATTCACCCAGCCGAGGGAAACCGCCAGCTGGAAGAGCTCCATCCCAACGCCGAAGATGAAGGAAGCGATCACGCCCGCCTTGGTAACGCCCTTCCAATATAAGCCGTAGAGGAAGGGGG
>JAFSBD010000019.1 GCA_017442025.1 Clostridia bacterium | reverse complement strand
CCCGTCGGACCCACTACCAATTTCGCACGCCCGCATATTTAATTCAATTATCGTCCGCCCATCGGCAGACGCGCCGTAAAGCACTTGCCCGCGCTTGCAATATGGATCGCAAAGAAGCTTTGATCAACAAGCCAATTCAGCCCTTTGCAACATCGATAAATCCATCGCGCCGAGGCGCTCGGTATTTCTCGTGTTGCGGCAGCCGCTAACCTGTTCGCTTCATCCGCCATCGGCGGCGCTCACAGTCGCGACCACGCCCGCATATTTAATTCAATTGTCGTCCGCCCATCGGCAGACGCGCCGTAAAGCACCTGCCCGCGCTTGCAATATGGATCGCAAAGAAGCTTTGATCAACAAGACCGTTGCAACATCAAAAAATTCTTCGCGAAACGCTCGATATTTTTTGTGTTGCTGCCGCAGGTCCGCCGTGCTTCATCGTCCGCAGGACGCGCCCGCCGGCCCTACTGCCAATTCCGTTACATTCATTTTTAATAACAACGGTATTTATTTTAATGGATTTTGAGGCGAATGTCAAGACGAAAAAGAGTGGACGAAAATATTATAAAAAAGAACTATTTTATTATTGAAATATTTATTTTATTATGGTATAGTTTGGGCAAGGCAACAAACATTGCCGAAATAATCTAAAACGAGGTGTGTTTTTATGGCTATCGGCGGCAAAGAAGGCGTAGTTTATCGCTTTGAGAAGGAAAAGCTTCCTCAACCGATTTTTGAAGGAAAGCAGGATTGGATCGACCTTTATTATAAAGCTTGGGAGATCGCTTTTGAGAATGTGGACTATGTCAATATAGAAGGTTGGAAGCCCATTCTGACCTGTATGCCCGGTGTGGGCGTAACCTGGCAGTGGGATAGCTGCTTTATGACCTTTATCACCAACTATTCCAACGGCACCTTCTCCGCTTTCAACAATCTGGATAATCTCTATCGCCTGCGGGATAAGGAGACCGGCTATATCAGCATGGCCTACCGCATCGAAACCGAGCAGCCTGCCTATGGCGAGCGGATCAACCCGCCTCTTTATGCCTGGGCAGAATGGGAACATTACCTCATTAGCGGCGATTCTTCCCGCTTTGAAGAGGTTCTTCCCGCCATCGAAGGTCTTTATAATTTTATTGAAAATAACCGCCGCCGCGGCGAAGGGCTTTATTATTTTGAAGATACCGGCTCTTCCGGCATGGATAACTCGCCTCGCAGCGGGTTTGCCGCCTACGACCTGAAGGGGAGCGACGTTTGCTTTATCGATCTTGCCTGCCAGCAGGCCCTTACCGCCAAATGCGTTGCCAAGATGTATGAAGTTCTGGGCAATGAGGAAAAGGTGGAATTCTACCGCGCCGAAAATAAGCGGATCAACGACCTGATCAACCGCTATCATTGGCATCCGAAGACCGGCTTTTATTATGATTTCTTCAGCCGCAACAGCAGCAGACCTACCCTCAAGGTCAAATGGATCAATTCCAAAACCTGCGCCGCGTTCTGGACCCTTCTTTGCGATGCCTCCGATGATCTGGCTCATACTGTTCCCATGGTGGAGCATATGATGAATCCCGATGAATTTTTCGGTCATTCGCCTTTCGCCAGCCTTTCCAAGGACGATCTCAACTATGATCCCACCGGCGGTTATTGGTTGGGAAGCAACTGGCACCCCACCACCTTTGCGGCCATTCGCGGTCTTTATGAAAAAGGCTATACCGAATATGCCCGCCAGGCGGCAGTTAAATATGTGGAGTCTATGTGTGATGTTTATAAAGATCCCGCTTACGGCGGTATCTGGGAATGCTATAATCCCGAGCAATCCCGCCCCGCTACCCGCGAAAACGGCGAGCTTTGCGTCCCCAATTTCGTTGGTTGGGGTGGCCTCGGTCCCATCACCGTTTTGATCGAAAACCTGATCAGCCTGCATTTCAATGCGGCGGAAAATAAGGTGGAATTCGATCTCTTCCCCGAAAAGAAGACCGGCCTTAAGAATATGCTCTTCAACGGCGGCAAGGTGGATATTGAATGCACCAAGATCGGCGTTGCTGCCGGCGAGACCGAAATCAAAGTAACGGCCGAAAAGCCTTTCACTTTGGTTGTTCGCTATGCGCGCCGCCGCAAGCAGACCTTCGAGGTCCAAGCCGGTGAAAACACCTTCAATATTTAACGCAAAACGGAAGGGTAATTCTATGAATAACATTGAAAAGAACGGTTACGGCAAATTCCCGACCGTTGATTGCCATCTGCATATCCTTCGCCCGGAGGAGATGGAGATCATCGCCCGCTCGGTGGAAAATGCAATGGAATATTTTTGCTTTGAGCGGGTCAATCTCTGCGCCCTGGTGCAGATGATGACGCGTTATGATCCCTTTAACAATGCCCGTTGCTTCTATGTTAAATCCAGATTGAATACGGTTGAAAATCCCAACCGTTGCTATGTTTTTGCCAATCTCTGGCATCATTATGACGAGCGGGATACCGCCGAAGGGTATCTTCAGCAGGTGAAGGATCTGATGGCTATGGGTGCCGACGGCATCAAGCTCTTGGACGGCAAGCCCGAATACCGCAAAAAGCTTGCCCGCCCCTTGGATGATCCCATTTTTGACCCGATGTTTGCCTACCTGGAAAAAGAGGGGATTCCCATCCTTTATCATGTGGGTGATCCGGGCGATAAATGGGATGCCGAGGCGGGAACGCGTAAGTACGGCGAGTTTTTGGACGATACCCATCCCACCCTGCCGCAGTTATGGGATGAGGCAGAAGGGATTTTAAAGAAATTCCCCAAACTTCGTCTTTGCTGGGCCCATTTCCTCTTTTTGGGCTTTAAGCCCGAAAAAGCCAAGGCGCTTTTGGACCGTTATGAAAACATGATGTTTGATACCACGCCCGGCGGTGAAATGTTTGTTGGCTTTACCACCTACCCCCAAGAATGGCGGCAGATCTTCATCGATTATGCTGATCGCATTCTTTACGGCAGTGATACTTATAACACCTGGTTGGATAACAATGAAGACCCTGAAACACACCAGATCGGCGGAATCCGCATCAATCAATGCCGCCGTATGCTGGAATGGAACGAACCCTTCGAGGATCCCTTCTTCGGCAAATTGCAGCCGATGCACCTTCCGCAAGCGGCCTTGGAAAAGATCTATTATAAGAACTTTTTGCGTTTTGCAGGCGATCCCCGCCCGCTGAACCATGAAAGGATCGCCCAAATGGTGCGAGAAGTTCGGGCCGAGGTAAAGGGAGGAACCAAGGATATTTATCCCGAAAAGGATCGGGACCTTTATCTGGCAAACGCCAATCAAATGATCTATTATTTTCAAAAATAAAAATGCGCCCATCGGGCGCATTTTTTTATGTTTCATAGCCGACTAAGAGTCCGCCTTCCTCTGCGTAGAAACTGCAAAGCCCGCCGCAGGGACGGATCTCGATGGCGCAGGAGGGATGCTCCTTCAGGATGGCATCGCGGAGCGTTTCGGCGGCGTGGGCATTGCGGCAATGGTGGATGCGGACGGCTCCGCCTTTGAAGCCGCGATCCTTCATCTCCTGATGCAAGGCCAGCAACCCTTTTTGGGCGCCGCGGCAAAGATGTTTTTGTTCCAGCGTTCCTTCTGCTGAAGCCCGCCCGACAATGCGGATGCCCAATACGCCTACCAATTTGGCAACAGCGGGGTTGATCCGCCCGTTGCGGGCGAAATTCTGCACCGATTCCAAGCAAAAGGCCAGTTTGGTTGATTGGGAATAGGCGGTGATGCGCTCAACCGTTTCCTCGAAGGAAAGGCCTTCTTTTTTGAGTTGGGCTATTTCTTCGACGATCAATGCCATCTCCGGACCTGCCGAAAGGGTATCGATCACGTGCACCTTGGAAGAAGGATGAAGTTCTTCAAATTCCTTTTTAGCTTGCATGGCCGCATTGAAACTGCCCGAAAGACCGCCGGTTATGGCAACGGCATAGATCTCCTCAGCATCCCCGAAGGCTTCCAACCAATTTTGCATATTGGGGCAGGAGGAAGAGGAACTTTCTTTGGTGGCGCGCAGGGTGGAAAGCATTTCATCCAGGTTGAGGGCGGGGGTATCGATAAACTCCTTCCCTTCGCAACGGACGGTCAGGGGAACAAAGGAAAAGGGAGTATCATTCAGTTCATATAAATTTGCCGCAGAATCGGCAATGATCTTATAGTTCATAAAAGCTCCTTTGGATTTGTTTTTTACTATTATAGCGGAGCATTTTGCAAGTTACAAATTAAGAATCTTTAATTTCCCTCTTTTTTTATGATGGAAAATCGTATATAATAAAATCAGATAAAATCAGGAGGTTTTTCCCATGGATCAACAAAAGATTTTAAGAGCGGTGGATCACACCCTTTTGAAGCCTCAGGCGAGCTGGAAGGAAATTCGGCAGATCATCGAGGATGGAATGAAATATCAGACCGCTTCGGTCTGTATCCCCGCAAGCTATGTTGCAAGGGCGGCGGACTATGCCAAGGGCCGCGTTGCGATCTGCACCGTTATCGGCTTTCCTTGCGGTTATTCCACTACCGCCGCCAAATGCTTTGAAGCGGCGGATGCGGTGAAAAACGGTGCCGATGAGGTGGATATGGTCATCAACATCGGCTGGGTGAAGGATCAAAAATGGGAGGATCTTCTGCAGGAGATCAAGCAGGTCAAAGCCGCTTGCGGCGATAAGATCTTGAAGGTCATCATCGAGACCTGCCTGGTGACCGAAGAAGAAAAAATAGAAATGTGCCGCATTGTTGGGGCGGCGGGGGCAGATTTTATCAAGACCTCCACCGGCTTTTCCACCGGCGGTGCGACCAAGGAGGATATTGCTTTATTTGCAAAAAATGTCGATCCCGCGGTGAAGATCAAGGCGGCGGGCGGCATTCGCTCCTTGCAGGATGCCGAGGACTTTTTGGCGCTGGGCGCATCCCGCTTGGGAACCAGCGCGATTGTAAGAATTATTAAGGAGGACGAAGAAGAT
>JAFSBD010000262.1 GCA_017442025.1 Clostridia bacterium | reverse complement strand
GCTGGGCTATCAAGGCCCCGCCATCGGCAAAACCTTGGAAAACCTGCTCCACCAAATCGCCGCCGCCCAACTCCCCAACACCCGCGAGGCCTTGCTGAAGGCATTGAGGGATTAAATGAAACCAAACGGAGGATAGTTTGTGGTTATACAAAACAACACATCGATAGAGATTCAATGCATAACAGAAGAAGGCGAAAAGATTCTTGTTCCTCCTAAAGATCAAATGAGGATTGAGTTTGATGGGGGAGATATAGAAGTTAAGCATATGTATAAAAGCGGTTGCGAACAACTCTTTGGTTTCGATGATGTTTATCATATGGTTCTGGACAGCAAAATCGGCATTAAGTGTGGCGAACCTGATCCTAAGATTATTGTTTCGGGGGAGATGGTTCACTTTGAATTGGGATATGTATATGATAAATTCTTCTTTTATGGCCAAAACTGCCGAATCATTTCAGAGGACAGCTCGGTATCAAACATGATTGGTCTGCTGGAGATTGCCGACAAAAAGAAGAAAAAGGAGTCTCGGTTTGACCGCATCACCGACTTTTTATTCTCCGGAGCATTTGGCGGCTCTACGGCGCTTTTTATATTATTCAAATTGATTTTTGGGGCAAATGATTGGCCGCTTCCCCTATGGACGATTATTTTGTTCTGGATTCTCGGATATAGTATTCAATGGATTGCTGAAAAGGCATTTTCCAAATGTATTACCAAGAAACGATCCAAGTTGACGGAATTAGATAAATATACATCTAAGGAATATGTAATATCTTATTTTCAAAATTCATCCCGTGAATGGGTTGGCAACGACAGAGTGGATCTATAAAAAAGACAAGAGAACGGTATTGCCGCTTACAAACAATAAGTCTGTTTCGCTTTTGCGAAACAGACTTATTATTTTAATGAGGGGAAACGGTGGGGAGGTTGCCTAAATTATCTTGGTCGCTTCCGTTGGGGATGGATTTCAGATATTCGTGGTCGCCTCGATGGGCAATACCCACGCCTGCGATCTCCCCCTGCTTGGCCATTTGCACCGCATCTGTTTTCGACAAAAAGGTTTCATCGGATAATTGATATCCCGTGATTTTTCCGCTCTCTTTCACAAGCCCGATGATTTTCTTTGCATCGTTCTTTGGCTGCGGAATTTCATCCAAAGTATTTTTAACAAGATCTTGACCGTCCATTTTCTCGCTCCTTTTTTCATTTAGTTTGTGTATGGAATCGAATATGATGCATGATTGCAAAAAATAAAACCGATGAAGTTACTCTTCATCGGTTTTTGGTAATATCTGCGCAAAGGACGATCTTTCTATGTGTTCATTAAAAAATCACATCAATCCCATGCACCAGATAACGCCTAATGCTGTCAGCGTTACCAATGTATCGATTGTGATTCCATAAAACATAGGGGCAAGGCCCGCTTTCTTGAAATCGGTGATGCTTGTTCCCAAGCCGATTGCCGCCAATGCGGTAACCATCAAAAATTTGCCGGCATCTTTAATGACCCCGCCCACTGCGGCGGGAATACAGCCGACACTGTTTAAAACAGCGAGCAGCAGGAAGCCGCCGATGAACCAGGGGATTATTTTGATCAGGTTTACTTTTTGCCCTTTATTGGCTTCTTTCAGTTCTTTTTGTTTGATGCGGGTGCCGATATATGCAAAGACCAAAACGGTGGGGATAATTGCAATGGTACGGGTAAGTTTAACCATGGTTGCAAAATCGCCGGCGATTTCGGAAAAAGCATATCCTGAAGCGACAACACTGGCGGTATCGTTGACAGAGGTTCCGGCCCAGATGCCGTAGGCCATATCGGTCATTCCCAAGAACTTGCCCATAATGGGGTATAACGCAACCATCACCATATCAAAAATAAAGGTGGAAGACATGGCGAAAGCAATGTCTTTATCCTCGGCATCAATAACAGGAGAGATGGCCGCGATGGCGGAGCCGCCGCAAATGCCGGTTCCCGCAGAGATCAGATTGCTCAGTTTCCAGTTCAGTCCGAAAAGCTTGCGGATGAAATACCCGCCGCCGAAACACATGGCGAAGGTGAAAATCATTACAAAAAAGGTCATTTTACCAACCGACATGATCGTTTTGATGGAAAGGGATGCACCCAAAAGGATGATCGCGACCTTCAAGATTCGTTTGGATGTAAATTTTAAAGCGGGCTTGATCCAAGCCGGATGGAAAAAGCTGTTGATGATCGTGCCCATAAATAAGGCGATAATCGATGCGCCCAGCAGACCGCCGGGGATTATTTTTTCCAAAAAGACAGCCAACCCTGCCAGGCAGAAGCATATAGCGACACCGAATAGAAATAAAAAGTTTTCTTTTGCTTTTGAGGTCATACGACGTACTCCTTTTGAACTGAAATGCCCTAAGTCAGGGGCCGTTTTTATTGAAACTTTTGCTGATCCTTTTGGATCTGCTTTTGGTAGCGTTCTTCTTCCGAGAAGATGCAGCCGCAATATTTTTGCATATACATTCCCAGCTCCCGCGCCTTATTTTGGCCTTCGCGGAAGCGGGGAGCAAAATCGAAGTAACGGAATTTTACGCCGTATTTGGCGGCGGCCTTTTGGCCGATCTCGGTGATCAGTTCGTGGTCTTGGTAGGGGGAGACGGTGAGGGTGGTGGAGAATGCCTCAAAGCCCTGCTCCTTGGCGGTGCGGGCGGTCTCCTCAAAGCGCAGGGCATAGCAATAGCCTCACCGATGCGCAACATCATGGCAGACCGCCTTGGTGAACTTTTGGAGCCCATATTCATCCCGAATGATGAGGGGCAGGCCGATCTCCTCGGCGTAGCCGATGAGGGTATCCCGGCGGGTCTTATACTCCTGATAGAGGTGGATATTGGGGTTATACCAAAAGCCGGTGGGGGCGATGCCCTCTTCCTTGAGCTGCTCCAGGCAGGCCACCGAGCAGGGGGCGCAGCAGATATGCAAAAGCAGTTTATCCATGGCGATCATCCTTTCTTACGGTCATTCTACCATAAATAATGCGCCATTTCAATATTGACAAACCCAAAACCCATTGTTATAATGATTTTATATTTGAAAGGCAATGAAGGAGAGGGCCTTGCGCAGATACGCAAAGCAGAGAGTCGGCGGTTGGTGAAAGTCGGCAAGCGAAAGGGCGCGATGGTCTATGGCTCCGGAGCCGGATCGTTCGAGGGTGCTTATGCATCGGTAGGGCTTTCCCGCATGGGCGGCGTTACAGCCTTTGAGGGGCATACCGAAGGTATGCAACTTGAGTGGTACCGCGGAATTTTTCGTCTCAAGGCTATGATGCTTTGAGGCGTTTTCATTTTTTAGGAGGTAAATCTTATGAGCAATTTCAAGATGGAGACCAAATGCGTGCAGGGGGGTTATACCCCCGGGAACGGCGAGCCCCGCCAGGTTCCCATTATTCAGAGTACAACCTTTAAATACGCCACCAGCGAGGATATGGGCAAGTTATTCGATCTGGAG
>JAFSBD010000261.1 GCA_017442025.1 Clostridia bacterium | reverse complement strand
TTTTTAATTTCATCATCCGTTGCGCTCGGAGAAACGCCCAGAACGCTATATGGATTTTGGTTCATCGTTCTTTTTATCCTTTTTTAATTGTTCGTATTTACTCCAGATGCCGGAATAAAGGACATTCCGCAGAATATCCAGATGCTCCACCAGCGGCAACCGCTCCAAAATCAGCGCACATTCGCCCAGCGCGCCTTTGAGCATCTCCTCCACCCGCGCCTCATAATCCGCGCGGTCGGCGATCAGCACCATGGGATTATAACGCCCTTTTTTGCGATCCTTTTCCAGATCCTCATAGGCATCCATCCAATAAACAAACCGCCCCAACGCCTCGCCGAAATTGCGGCAATCCTGCGCCCAGAAATCCTTTCGGTAAACAAACAGTTCTCCCAAAAGGCGGCCGGAATAGTTGGCGGCGGCATCCAGATCGGAAGGGGCTCCCGCCTCTTCCCGATCCAACGCCTCCATCGCCGAACGCACCGCCGCGGCTTGGCGGGGATAGCGAGCTTCGATGGCAGGGATAAAAGGCTTGAGCCGATTGGCGGCGGTGCGGGCGGTCTGCTTGCCCTCATCCTTCCAATCATCCAGCAGATTATAATAGGCCAGCAGGATATTCATCGCCGCGCCGTAGTCGATGATCTCATTTTCGGTCATGGTGCGCTTTTTGCGGGGATGCACCACGCACCGCCCCTCATGATAGCTTGTTGCGGGGTCGAAAAGATCCGCCAACAACAGCACCATAAAGGTCATATCATAATTGAGGGTCAGCCGCCCGAAATTGCCGAACTGCTTTTTCAGGCTGCGGCATAGGCCGCAATAATAGCCCCGATAGATGGCGGTCTGCTCCTCATTGAGCTGATCCATATTGGCAACAACATATCCAAACAACGGCCCCGCGCCCTCCTTTTTCCTTTTTAATTATTCTACACCTTTCTTGCCTATTTGTGTTGAACAAATTGTTAATTTTAGTATAACACATTGTGTCAAGCGTTCATATCCTATAAGGAAAGGAGTGGAATTTATGGCAATCAAGATTGTGATCGATGCGGGGCATAACCCCCAGACTGTCAACGCCGGAGCGGAAGGATTTGGCTATCGGGAGCAAGATATTACCTATGCGGTGTCGCAGGAATTGGCGACCCTTTTGCGGCAAAACGGCAACTTCGAGGTGCGGTTGACCCGCAACACCCCCACCGAAATTTTGGGCACCTCCAACCTCACCAGCCTGCAGGAGCGGGTGCGAGTAGCCAATGAATGGCCCGCCGATTATTTCATCAGCATCCATGCCAACGCTTCGGTGAACCCCGCGGCCAACGGCACCGAAGCCTATACCTTCCGTCCCTTCGGGGAGGCCTTTGAGCTGGCGGAGGAGATCGTGGAAGGAATTGTGGAACGGATGGGAACGCGGGATTTAGGGGTGAAAGCCAACCCCTCCCTTTACGTTTTGCGCCGCACCTCCATGCCTGCGGTTTTGGTAGAACTGGCCTTTATCAGCAACGCAGAGGATGTGCAGAAGATGGTCAGCGATCCGCAGGGCTTTGCGCGAGGAATCTACAACGGCATCCTCGACTACTTCGACTTGGGTTAGACCGATGAAATCGGCGGCTTTTCTGCCGGTTCCCACCTCGGCATATCATTATATAGCCGAGGCGTGCCCCAACAAAAAATCCATCCGATTTGATCGGTCTTAAAAATATATAAAAGGAGCGTCCCGATGGGACGCTCTCTAATTATTACAAACTTATCCGCGGTCGTTCAAATGGGATGAGATTTTCGTTTTCTTCAGCCGAAGGCGTATGTCGATACGGCGAGGATGAAAAAACGGAAAGATCGCCCATTTCAACGGCCAAGATCAATCCTCGTATCCGTTCGGATTATTACTTTGCCATCTCCATGTGTCTTCACACATATCGTCCAGATTCTTTTCGGCAACAAACCCAATCTCATCTCTGGCCTTATCGGGCTCGGCATAAAGGGATTCCACATCCCCCGGCCGACGGTCAACGATCTTATAGGGGATCTCTTTGCCGCAGGCCTTTTCAAAAGCATGGACCATATCCAAAACGCTATAGCCTTCGCCGGTGCCCAGGTTATAGACAAACACGCCGGTCTTGCCCTCTTGCCCCTTCAGGGCGCAAAGGTGGCCCTTGGCCAAGTCGACAACATGGATAAAGTCGCGAACGCCGGTACCGTCGTGGGTATTATAATCGCCGCCGAAGACGGAGAGGAACTCCCGCTTGCCGATGGCAACCTGCGCTATGTAAGGAACCAGATTATTGGGGATCCCCTGGGGATCTTCGCCGATCTTGCCGCTCTCATGGGCACCAACGGGATTGAAATACCGCAGCAGGGTGATGGCCATATCCGGCTCTGCCTTGGCAATATCGGTGAGCATAATTTCCTGCATCAGCTTGGTCTGACCATAGGGGTTGGTGGCGCTGGTGGGGAAATCTTCCCGCACGGGAACGATCTTGCTATCACCGTAGACGGTAGCGGAGGAAGAAAAGACAAACTGCTTAACGCCGTATTTCTTCATGCTGGCCAGAATGTTGAGGGTTCCGACGATATTGTTATTATAATACATCCAGGGCTTCTCGCAGCTTTCACCCACCGCCTTCAGGCCGGCAAAATGGATGACCGCATCGATCTTCTCCGCCGCAAAGATGGCATCCATGGCGGCAGGATCCAGCATATCCGCCTCATAGAATTTGAAATCCTTACCGGTGATCTCCTTCACCCGATCCAAGGCCTTGGGCTTGCTGTTATAGAAATTATCAAAAACAACGACCTCATAGCCGGCGTTCAGC
>JAFSBD010000260.1 GCA_017442025.1 Clostridia bacterium | reverse complement strand
ATTGCAGGGTATCCTACAACGGAGGTTGCGGAGTTTTTACCGGACGCTGTTTCTTCTGTTCAACTTCAGCAAGGAGATAAAATCATATCGATTGATGGTTATGAGGTATTTTCCTATATGGATCTTTCTTATGCTCTTTCCAGAAAGAGCGAGGATAATCCCTTTGATGTTACCGTCATAAGAGATGGCTCTAAGATAAAACTATCCAATGTTGCATTCCCTTTAGTTAAAGACGAAAAATATGGAACATTTCATGATGTGGATTTTAAGGTATATGGCGAAAAACGAAATGTTATATCGGTGATTCGGTATTCAGCCGGATATACACTCTCGGTATCCCGTTCCATTTATTCATCTATTTTTTCGATGTTCACCGGAAAGGCGGATTTTAGCCAGGTGAGCGGCCCGATCGGAACTGCTTCGGCAATCGGAGATAGTGCCGCTGTTGGGTTACGAACGCTTTTAATGATGATTGCTTTCATCTCCATCAATCTCGGTGTGATGAACCTATTGCCGTTTCCGGCCTTGGACGGTGGGCGCATATTGTTGCTTGGAATTGAAGCAATCCGTCGAAAACCGCTTAATCCCAAAGTGGAATCCGCATTAAATGGTGTTGGATTAATTCTTCTGTTGGGGTTAATGGTTGTTGTTGCATTTAAAGACATTATAAATTTGTTTTAAAAAGGAGGGAGCTCTTTGGCAAAAATTGTTCGTGTTGGTAATCTGGAACTTGGCGGGGAACGTATTTATGTTCAGTCTATGTTGAGTACGCCGGCGGGGGATCATGATGCCGCGTTGGCGCAGGCAATTGCCCTGGAAAAAGCCGGATGCGATATTTTACGCCTGAGCATCCCTAATATGGAATCGATTGAAACTATACGCAGACTGAAGAAAACGGTTTCGATGCCGATCGTTGCGGATATCCATTTCGATTATCGGTTGGCAATCGCCTCGGTTGAAGCGGGTGTGGATAAAATTCGAATCAACCCCGGTAACATCGGCTCGGAAGAGAAGGTGCGGGCGGTTGTAAATGCTTGTAAAACAAAGAATGTACCGATCCGCATCGGTGTCAACGGCGGTTCGCTGGAACGCGAATTATTGGAGCGTTACGGATCGCCTACGCCTGAGGCAATGGTTGAAAGTGCGATGCGTCATGTTCGCATTCTGGAGCGTTTGGATTTTCATGATATTGTGCTTTCCATCAAAAGTTCAGATGTTAAGAAGATGATCGCGGCCTATCGCCTTTTGGCAAAAGTGTGTGATTATCCGTTTCACCTTGGTGTAACCGAGGCGGGAACGAAAGATATGGGCGTGGTTAAAAATGCCATAGGGATCGGGAGCTTGCTCGCTGATGGCATCGGATCGACGATCCGTGTTTCCTTGACTGCCGACCCGGTGGAAGAGATCCATGCGGGATTTCGTATTCTGAAGGCTCTGGATTTGGTGGAAGGTGCTTGTCAGTTGGTTTCTTGCCCCACCTGCGGCCGCACGAAGATCCCTGTTATTGAAATTGCAGAGCGTGTTGAAAAAGCCCTGGAAAAGAACCGCAGTGGATTAAAGGTCGCGGTTATGGGCTGCGCAGTAAACGGTCCCGGCGAAGCGCGGGAAGCAGATGTTGGCATCGCCGGAGGAAACGGCGAGGGATTGATATTTAAAAAGGGTAAGATTGTTAAGAAAGTTCCTGAGGATCAATTATTTGATGCCTTGATGGAAGAAATTAATGAAATGTCAGGGAATAAGTAGAATGTCGAACAAATACCTATTGAATTTTTTCAAACGGTGTTCGTTTACCGATGAGGAAATCAGCCTTTTCGGTGAATCAATTGCTACTAAGGTTGTTGTCAACCAAGAACACCGCATTTTGAAGGCACATGCTCAGTTTTCGAAGTATGTGCCTTTTTCCCATATCCTGCAGCTCGAGAAAAAAGTGAAGATTTCTTATGATCTTAGTCTGGTTGAGATTATTCCTAATTTTGAGAATGTTGAGTTTTCGGTAGATCATTGGGAAGATGTTATTGCCTGCGCCAAGCGCAAAAATGGCGGTGTAAATGGCTTTTTGAATGATTCTACTGTTGTTGCAGATGGAATGGAATTAACCGTCTCCTTGCAATATGGCGGTTTGGATATCATGGAAGCACTTGGCGTTGAAAAGACACTTCTGGAGGTTCTTTCCGAATGGTATCAGAAACGCTATACGATTGTTTTTACCGGTGCCACCAAGGTGGATGAAACCAATTTGATTGAAATTCCAGAGCCGGTATATGAGGAAGCTCCGTCTCCGCCCGAACCAATTGCACCGCCCGCCTCAAAAGAGCCGGTAAAGCGAGAATGGCGTCGTGCACCGGTTGTTACGGAGATGCCGGATATTCCTTTTAAGCCCACCGAAAATACCATCCATGGCGATCGGATCGGCAAGAATTTCTATGCCCTGAATAAGGTGAATCAGGTGGATGGCACCGTTTCGGTTATGGGCAACATTTTTAAATGCGACAGCCGAACAACGTGGGATCAGAAGAATGTCCGTTTTTCGGTCTACATAACCGACTATACCGGTTCGATCATCTTAAAATTCATGGTTCCGGCCGAAAAGGCGGAGGAACTATCGGGAAAATTGAAACCGGGGAAAGCGGTTGGTGCTACCGGCCAGGCGATGTATGACAAATATGAAGAAGACTATGTAATTAATGCAAAATGCGTCTTTGAATCCAAGTATACCATTCGCCAGGACTTTGCCGATGAGAAGCGGGTCGAATTGCATCTGCATACGAATATGTCGGCAATGGACGCGGTAAATACCATCGAAGATTATGTTCGCAGAGCGGCATATTGGGGACATAAAGCAATTGCGATTACCGACCATGGAAATCTTCAGAATTATCCCGGGGCTCAGGCTGCAGCTAAAGATTGCGGGATTAAGATGATCTATGGCGTTGAGGGTTATTTGGTGGACGATACTGTTCCCGGGTTTGATCCGAAATCTTCTTATAAGCAAAAGACAACGCCGCGGTATCATATCATTCTTTTGGTCCAAAATAAAATTGGATTAAAGCATTTATATGAACTGATTTCAAAATCCAATATTGAGCATTTTTACCGTAGACCATTAATGTATCGCTCTGAAATCGAACAGTTGAGAGAAGGCTTGATTATTGGTAGTGCCTGCGAAGCAGGGGAGCTGTTTCGTGCGGTTGTTGGGAAGAAGAGTGAGGAGGAGCTGCTGAAGATTGCCTCCTTCTATGATTATCTGGAAATTCAACCCATCGGGAACAACGCATATATGCTCCGTAATGGGATGGCTTCCAGCGAGGAAGAACTGCAAGGATTT
>JAFSBD010000259.1 GCA_017442025.1 Clostridia bacterium | reverse complement strand
GCTGGTTTTACCATCCTGACCATGAATATTGCGAAGGAATTAGGCTGACCCATCAGCCTTCCCCTTGGATTCGTGATTACGGCCCCTACTTGATGACACCTCAAAATGATAATGTGGCTGATAGCAGTTCCCTCGCATGGTCGGGCTGCCGTGTGCAGGATTCCGTTCTGCGACCCGATTATATGAAGGTAACCTTTTTGCGATCTAATTGCACATTTGAACTGACCCCTACCGAGCGGTGCGCTGCCCTTCGGTTGACCTTTCGGGATGATCGACCATCTTTTCTATCCTTCCTGCCGATTATTGGGAATTATACTTATCGTTTCGATCAGAAAACTTCTACCCTCATCGGAACGAACGATGGTCACTCTATGGATGATTCTAAGGACTTCACTCATTATATTGCAGTTCGTTTCTTAAACGGATTGGATTTGGAACGAAATTATAGCGTAGGTGAGAACGAGAAGGCTGCATTCCACGTAGGAGTAAAGAGTGGCGTAGTGGAGGCGCGGCTAGGCAGCTCTTATATCAGCGCCGAGATGGCAATTGCCGCTATTGATCGGGAGTGTGGCAACCGTTCTTTTGAAGAGTTGCGTGCAGAGGCAGAGGAGACTTGGGAAGAGAAGCTCCACCGCATTGAGATTGAGACGGATGATATAGAGCAGATGAAAACCTTCTATTCCTGCCTTTATCGGCCATTTCTTTTCCCCCATAAAGCCTATGAAATTGATGCAGATGGCTCTCCCGTCCATTATACGCCCTTTGATGGCTCTGTCCGTAAAGGAGTGCGCTATACCGATAATGGCTTTTGGGATACATATCGCACTGTTTATCCTCTTTTTACCTTGATCGCAAGGGAAGAATTTGCCGAGATGTTGGAAGGCTTTGTAAACGATTATCAAGAGTGCGGTTGGCTTCCGCGCTGGCCCTCTATCGGAGAGGTGGGCAGTATGCCAAGCACCTTGATTGATGCGGTGATCGCAGAAGCGGCAGTAAATGGCATCGTCAAGCGGGAAATCTTGGAAAAGGCCCTTGAGGGAATGTTGCACCATGCCAATCACGATTCTCCTGACAAGCGCTACGGCAGAGATGGATGCACCTCCTACTTAAAATACGGCTATATGCCTCGTGATCTGGTCAAAGAATCAGTAAATCTGACGCAGGATTCTGCCTATGGGGATTGGTGCATTGCTACGGTAGCAAAAGTTTTGGGGCGCGAAGAGTTGGTGGATGAATATATGGCTCGCTCCAAAAACTATCAAAATATATTTGATCCCGAAAGCGGTTTTATGCGCGGACGGGATCAAGAGGGCAAGATGGCAGAATTTTTCGATCCATGCTCTTGGGGAGGCGAATATACCGAGGGTTCCGCTTGGCAGAATTCATTTGCTGTGCCACACGACGTTGAAGGTCTTGCCACCCTCCATGGCGGAGCAGATAAGCTGATTGAGAAATTGGACGCCCTCTTTGCAGAAACTCCAAAATACCGCACTCTCGGATATGGACGGGAGATTCATGAGATGACCGAGGTTGCGCTGATTGATTTCGGCCAGATGGGCATTTCCAATCAGCCCTCCTTCCATATTCCATTTCTCTTTGCGGCACTTGGCGCGCAAGAAAAGACCGATTATTGGGTAGAGCGATTGGCAAAAGAAACTTTCCACAGCGGCGATGATGGCTATCCCGGCGATGAGGATAACGGCACCACCTCCGCATGGTATATCTTTGCCACCCTTGGCTTCTATCGCCTCTGTCCCGGAAAGACAGAATGGGTCAAATGCAAGCGTTTGGTGAAAGCTGCGAAGATTTTAGGCGAAAATATTTAAGATTTTGTTGAGCTTTACAAAACAAACCTAAAAAGCGGAGTGATTTTCACTCCGCTTTTGTGTCCGTTTTCACCTCGAATGATTTTGGTTTGTGGCAACTTTGTATATAATATAAACAATTTTCCTCACAATGTCAATGAATTTACTTTTCTATATATTTTACAATATATTTCCGCACGTGTTAAGGTTCGGCAAATCAAAGAAGCCGACTTTAAGAAGTGGAAGTATCAGGCAATGTCAAAAAGAGATGGGTGCACCAACGGTATCATTACCCCTGAAGAATTTACCGAATGGATGGAAAATTCATTCCCCAATCGCAAGCCAAAAGGACGCAAAAAATCCCTCCTATGTGAATTTAAGCAAATTCAACATAGGAGGGATTACCTCTTATATAGAAATTTATCGTGGGATAAACGATTACAGTATCAAAATGGTATCATTTTGCACTTTGAATCTCGAAAAATGGCTTAAAATAAGTCTTTTTCGGACTTCGTTTCTTATTCCCACTCGATGGTGCCGATGGGCTTGGGAGTCAGATCCAGCAGCACACGGTTGATGCCTTCCACCTCGTGGG
>JAFSBD010000258.1 GCA_017442025.1 Clostridia bacterium | reverse complement strand
GTAAGGTACTGATATACTGCATCCAACAAATCGCCGGTTCCGCTTCCGTGAACCGCAGAAACGGCGATGGGCTCCCCGATGCCAAGATTGAAAAACTCGTAAAATTCCATCGGCGGCGCCCCCACCTGGTCCACCTTATTCACGCATAAGACAATCGGTTTACCCGAACGATGGAGCATATTGGCGATCTCCTGATCATCAGCGGTCAGTCCGGTTTGAATATCTGTTAAAAAAACGATACAATCTGCAGTATCGATCGCCATTTCCGCCTGGCGGCGCATTTGAGTGAGAATAATATCCTCCCGCGCCGGTTCGATACCGCCGGTATCGATCATCATAAATTTTTTGGCACGCCACTCAACCGTTGCATAAATACGATCCCGCGTTACACCCGGAGTATCTTCAACGATCGACAGTCTGGCACCGGCCAATTTATTAAAGAGGGCGCTTTTTCCAACATTGGGGCGCCCAACAATGGCAACAACAGGCATTCCCATTCTTTCACCTCCCTAAGATTTTATCCAATAAGTCCGCCCCGTCATTCAGCGAGACATCAATTCTCCGCCCCAAACGCGCGCGAACCTCCTCAATTGAAATACTATCCAAAAAGAGATCCTGCTCCGCCCGAAGCATACTGCTCGGAATCAGCAGACGTTGCGGAAGCTTTCGATCTTTTAATTGGTTCAGAATATCCGTTCCGGTCACTAACCCCGAAACGGTGATCATCCTGCCAAAGAAATCATTGACAATCGGATAGATTTCAAATTCCAAGCCCCTAAATTTCTTTTGAACCTTTTCCAGCAGACCTCTCATATACTCTGCCGGCAAGACACCGGTGATGATTCCAACGCTACGGGCAATATCATCACCCTCCTCTGCATCCAGAGCCATTTCCAGTTCTCTTTGAAGGGAGCGCATCAAACCAACGCCGTTTTCAATCTGAGGATAACCGTCATAAAGTTCTTCTTCCGGCAATTCCCTTTCCGCAAGAACATAGAATTCATCCGATGCATAACAGCCTGCCACGCCGTTTTTCAGGCGCTGACGATTGCCGATCTCCTCGATGATGTCGATCACCTCCGCAGCATCCTCCTTTTCAAAAGGAATCAACGGATAAAGGCCCTCGCGATGGCAGGATATACCGACAGGGACAACGCTTGTGCTCCGCACAAAAGGCGCCAAACCCGCAAGATCTTCCAGGGACTTTTTAAGATGCTCCTTATCGTTGACACCCTTACAAAGAACGATCTGGCAATTCATCTCAATCCCCGCATCATAAAAGCGGTGCAAAACCTCATTAATTTTTGCGGCGTTTGGATTGGCCATCATCCGAACCCGAAGTTCAGGTTCCGTTGAATGAACCGAAATATTAATGGGAGAGATCCGCATCTCAATAATACGCTTAATATCCTCTTCCGATAGGTTGGTCAGAGTGATATAATTCCCCATCAAAAAGGATAAGCGAGCATCATCATCTTTAAAATAGAGCGTTTCCCGTAGCCCTTTCGGCAACTGATCAATAAAGCAGAAGATGCATTTATTCTTGCAACTGCGCTGGGAATCCATCAAAAAGTCTTCAAAATCCAACCCCAGGGGTTCTTCACTTTCCTTTTCGATCTCAAAAAGAACCTCTTCCCCATCGATTTCCATCAGCAAGGAAAGATCAGTCGAAGCTTCATAATACATATAATCGATGACATCACGAATAGGATGATCGTTCATCGAAATCAACTGATCTCCCGCCTTCAGTTCCAATTCCTCGCCGATCGAACCCGGAGCAACCCGAACAATTTTCGCAGACATTCATGCACCTCCTTTACCTCTAATAACGAAGAAAAGAGAAGGCAGAAACCGCCTTCTCTATCATCAACTTGGACCTATTATTCTGCAGAAGCTTCTTCAACAGCCTCGGTCTCTTCGACTGCAACAGTCTCTTCAACGACCTTTGCCTCTTCCTTCTTCGCAGCAGCGGCCTTAACAGTGATTTTGCCGTCCTTAACAGACAGATCGGCATTCACATATCCGCACTCGGGGCAAGCCTTATGCGGAGCCTTCAGTGCGTGGCACTGAGGACACTCAGCAAGAGTGGGAGCACCCAACTTCCAGACATTGCTTCTTCTTTTGTCTCTTCTCGCTTTGGAAACCTTTCTCTTAGGAACTGCCATTTGAACTAACCTCCATTTATCATACCATTTTATACATTAATCATTTCAGGAATCTTCTTCACATTCACATACGCCTTCATTTCGATTGCATCCACAAATGGGGCATAACCCCTTACAATCTTCTGCGCAGAGAAACCGATCGGGAAATTCCATAATAATTTGATTCTTTGCTTCCTCATCGGGAAAGAAATTAAAATTCGGATCGATCAAAATCGTATCCTCATCTTCCTTTAAAGGATCGGTAATAAAACGGCGCTGATTCTCAATATGCAATGCTCCGCTCACCGGCGTTAAGCATCGGCAGCAAAAACTCTCATATTTAAAATCAATGACCGTATCGCATAAAACCAGACCGTATTTACCGCGGATCTTAAACTGAACCAACGGTTCTTCCGGGAAAGAGGCCAATGAACTAAGTTCCTCATCCTCAGCGACCGGGAGGCGAAAATCAACCTCTTTTTCATAGCGATCTAATATAAATGCATCCTTTAAATTGATCCTCATTGCTCTCCTTCTAACTGAAAGAAAAAATCAATAGCAGATAATATTATAATGATAAAACCTCTGCTTGTCAACAAATATTTTTCCTTTTTAGCATTTTTTAGCGATTTGCCTTTAATTTAACAAAATGTTTGACGTTTGCCTTTTTCACTTTGCTGATAACATACCCTTCCAAAAGGCAAAGGGAAACATTTTTCCACTTCAAGGGCAATAGCATTATTTTCATATAATCCGAACGGGGCTTAGCAAGTTTCAAGCAACGGATGGTCGTCTCCGAATGGACGATCTCATGCACATGCCGACGTTTTTCTTTATATGTAAGGGTGCAGGAAGGATTGGTAACATTTTCAATACAACCAACCAAACGTTCCACATATCTTCTTGCCAAAAATTCTTCAGCTTGCGGATCGTCAATCTTCCAATATTCAAACAGACCAACCATC
>JAFSBD010000257.1 GCA_017442025.1 Clostridia bacterium | reverse complement strand
TTTTGTTGCACTTACTGCTGTCGCAGAGCAGGATCTTTTTGCGCGCCTGCCGCAGCATGGTATGCCGCAGGTGCACCTCCTCGGTGGCAAGGTCGGTCAGCAGCCCCTCCTCGTTGATGCCGTGGCAGGAGAAAAAGAGCAGATCGGCATTGATCCGCCGAACAAATTCCTCTGCATGATGCCCCACGAAGGAAAGGGAATGGTTGAGCAGCTCGCCGCCGGTGCAGAGGGTGGTGATGTTGCGCTCGGCCAGGTCCACGGCGGTTTTGGCTCCGCTGGTAACGACGATCAGATCCTTAAACCCGTCCAGATAGTTGACGATGCGGTTGACGCTGGAGGAGCCGTCCATCAAGATCACCATGCCGTCCCGCACGTGGGCGGCCGCCTGCTCTGCCATCCGATCCTTGGCGCTGCGGTGGCTCTGCTCCCGTACCGTCAGCGGGATCTCCCGATTGGCGGCGGTCAGCGGCATCGCGCCGCCGTAGACCTTGCGGATCAGCCCTTTTTCCTCCAGCGCTGTCAGGTCGCGGCGGATGGTGGGCGCGCTGGCATAGAGCTGCGCCACCAGCTCCTCCACCCGTGCTCCGCCCTGCCGCTCGATAAGCTGCAGGATCTTTTGTTGCCGTTCTGCAATTAACATGATGATCCTCCTTGATCGAAAATGATTGGTTTTGCTCGAATTTTTGATTATTTCTCAATTTATGACCGTTCTATTGACGAACTTTGATTTATTTGCTATGATTGTACCATAGAAATCTATGAAAATCAAGGAGATTGAAGAGATGAAAACAACTGCAGTTCGTTTGAGCGGTGCAAGCACCCTTTCCGTAGATACCTTTGAGCTGCCCGAGATCGGGCCGGGCGAATGCCTGATGCGGGTCGTTTCCGATACGGTCTGCGCTTCTACCTATAAGGCGGTTATTCAGGGTACGGCCCATAAGCGCGTTCCCGAGGATATTGCCGAAAACCCCATCATCGTCGGCCATGAGATGTGCGGCGAGCTGTTGGCGATCGGCGAGAATCTCAAGGATCAGTGGAAGGTGGGGCAAAAGGTGGTCATCCAGCCCGCCCTTAAAACCGCCGACGGCCACGATCCCGGCTATTCCTTCCGTTGGATCGGCGGTAATTCCCTCTTTGCCATCGTGCCCGAGATCGTTTTGGAAAAGGGCTGTATGGTTCCCTATGAGGCGGATGCCTATTATAAGGGCTCGCTGGTGGAATCCATCGGCTGTGTGCTCCGTGCTTTTAAGGGTATGTATCATACCGATTATACCTGCTATAAGCGCACCGACGGCTGCCTCGAGGGCGGCAACTGTATCATCCTCGGCGGTGCAGGCCCGATGGGTCTGGCGGCGGCCGAGCTGGCCGTTTCCTACGGTAAGTGCGGCAAGATCGTCGTCACCGACCTGAATCAGGATCGCCTCGATTATGCCGAAAAGATGTGCTCCCCCGCAAGGGCCAAGGAGAAGGGCGCAGAGCTTTATTTCGTCAATACCTCCGAGATGAAGGACCCCGTCAATGAGCTTAAGGCCGTGATCGGCGGCGAAGGCTTCGACGATGCCTTCGTTATGGTCCCCGTTCCCGCGCTGGTCACCCAGGCAGAGGAACTGCTGCGGGAGGATGGATGCCTTAATTTCTTTGCCGGTCCTGCCATCCATAATATGCCCGGCGCCATCAATCTGTATCGCGTTCATTATGAGGGAATCCACCTGCTCGGTACTGCAGGCAGTATCCCCGAGGATACCGTCGACGTGATTCACCTGATGGAGGACGGCACCCTCGATCCCTCCGGCATGATCTCCCATATTATGGGCCTGAAGGCCGCCCCCG
>JAFSBD010000256.1 GCA_017442025.1 Clostridia bacterium | reverse complement strand
TGAATTTTCGCTGGGATCAATTTTTTTTGAAATTCCCTTGACAAGCCTCTTGATAAATGTTAGAATATTAAACTGCATCATAATGGAAAAATAGCGCTTGGAAAACGATGGAAATGTAGAAATTTAACAGAAATTTCGCCGTTTTATCGTGCAAAACAGAGAATTTTTCTTACTATAAAGGAAACGGAGTGATTAATTGATGCCGAGAGAAAAGGTCCTGGGTAAAAATACCCGCATGAGCTTCAATAAGATCGATGAGATCTTGGAGATGCCGAACCTTATTGAGATCCAGAAGAATTCCTACCGCTGGTTTTTGGAGGAAGGTCTAAAGGAGGTCTTTAAGGACGTATCGCCGATTACCGATTATTCCGGCAACCTGGTGCTGGACTTTTTGGATTTCAGCATGAACGAGCCCCCGAAGTATAGCGTGAATGAATGCAAGGTGCGTGATACCACCTATGCCGCGCCCATTCAGGCTGTTGTTCGTCTGACCAACAACGAAACCGGCGAGCTCAAGGAGCAGGAGATCTATATGGGCGATTTCCCGCTGATGACCGAAAGCGGCACCTTTGTTATCAACGGTGCAGAGCGTGTGGTCGTTTCTCAGCTGGTTCGTTCCCCCGGTATTTATTATGCCAAGGAGCTGGATAAGGGCGGTAACCCCCTCTATAAAACCCAGGTCATCCCCAACCGCGGTGCCTGGCTGGAGTATGAGACCGATTCCTTCGATGTGATCTATACCCGTATCGATAAGAACCGCAAGCTCCCCATCACCACCTTTGTCCGTGCATTGGGTTATTTCGCTTCCCGCGATTCCTATAGCCCCTTCTCCCATTTGGATCTGGGCGATAACGCCACCATCACCGATCTTTTCGGTGCCGGCCCCTATATCACCAAGACCCTGGAGAAGGATACCACCCATAACTCCAACGAAGGCCTGATCGAGGTCTATCGTAAGCTGCGTCCCGGCGAGCCTGCCGCGGTAGAAAGCGCAGTTGCCCATTTAAACAATCTGTTTTTCGACGACAAGCGTTATGATCAGTCCCGTGTCGGGATCTATAAATATAATATGAAGATGGCCCTGGCCGATCGCCTGGTCCATCAGGTAACCGCCGAGCCGGTGGTTGCTCCGCTGACCGGCGAAGTGCTGGCAGATGCCGGTGTGAAGATCGATCGCGTTTTGGCGCAGGCGATTGAAGATGCCGGTGTATTCAATGTGAAGATCCAGGTGGGGGATACTGTTATCAATGTATTCTCCAACGGTATGGTCGATGCCTCTAAATTCCTTTCCTTTGATCCCATGGAGTGCGGCCTCAATGAGCGCGTCCGCTTCACTGTTTTGAAGGAAATTCTGGAAAGCTGCGAGACAGAAGAGCAGATCAAGGAGCAGTGCGCTCTGCGGATCAACGAACTGATTCCCAAGCATATTATCGTGGATGATATGCTGGCAACCGTCAGCTACCTGATCGGTCTGACCTATGGCGTTGGCTCCTTCGATGATATCGACCATCTGGGCAACCGCCGTATCCGCGGCGTTGGTGAGCTGCTGCAGAACCAGTTCCGCATCGGCTTTGCCCGCATGGAGCGTACCATCAAGGAGAGAATGTCCTTGCAGGATACCGAATCGGTAACTCCCCAGGCGCTGATCAATGTCCGCCCGGTTGTTGCCGCTATTAAGGAATTCTTCGGTTCTTCGCCCCTTTCTCAGTTCATGGACCAGAACAACC
>JAFSBD010000255.1 GCA_017442025.1 Clostridia bacterium | reverse complement strand
TCAGCGAAAGCTTGGTTTCTATATTTTCCATCCGCCGCCGCAGGTCCAGCATTTCTTCCCGGGGCGTAAAGGTTTGTTTTTTCATATAAATTCACCTCAATATCATTGTTGCCGTTTATTTCCATCTTATTCATCGGGGCGAAGAATATACATTATTATGACCTTGCAAATCCCGCAAAAATATAGTACACTAAATTCAGAAACCTAAAGGAGGTCGATCTCATGGCAAAACGTCTGCCGGAATGGATGAAAAATAAATGGGTGCTTTTCGGGCTTTCCGCCCTTGGCACCTTGCTCTTATGCCTGCTGATCTTTTTGATCTTTCTGAAAGGGCCCTTTGCCTCCCTCTTCACCAAGCAAGGGGAAGCCGCTTTAAAGGAGCAAGCCTTTGATGCAGCGCAACAAAAATACTCCTCCGCCCTCTCTCTCAAAAAAGATCGGGAAGAGATCTATCTCGGCTATGCCGATGCGCTGGCCGGCGCGGGCGATTATGACCGCGCCATTGAGATCTTAGAGCAGGGTATCGACCGCATCAGCGGAGCGGAAGAACTTTATCTGCGCAAGGTAAAGATCTATGTGGACGCGGGTAAGATCGGCGCGGCCGCTGATTTTCTCGATAATATCGGCAACTCCTATATTGATAAAAAATTGCAGAGCCTGCGCCCTGCCGACTTAAGCTATACACCCGCTCAAGGGAAATACGGTGCCACCCAAAAGGTAACCCTCAAGGTGCGGGAAGGAGAAACGGTCTATTATACCCTCAACGGTGAAGATCCCACCCTTTCCTCTTCGGTTTATAAAGAGCCCATCACCATAAGCTCCAGCACCACCTTGATTGCCATTGCGGTGAGCGATAAGGGGATGGTATCGCCGCGGCTGAAGATCAGCTATGAGATCGATAACGCCAACGAAGCCATCCGATTCACCGACCATAAGATCGAGCAGATGGTGCGCACCGCTTTGGACCGTCAGAGCGGCAGTCTTTACGCCGCCCAGCTCGCCTCAGTTACCGACCTGACCAGCCATGGCATCGATGGAGAGATCACCTCTTTGAAGGATCTGGAATATCTGCCCGCCCTGACCGGGCTTCACCTGGTGGATGAACTGGCGATCGGGGATTATTCTCCCTTGGCCAACCTCACCTCCCTGACCTCGCTGACCTTGAGCGGATGCGCTTTGTCGGACGCCGACCTGGCGTTGATCAACGCCTGCACCCGCCTGACCAGCCTGACGGTCAGCAAAAACCAACTCACCACCTTAGAGCCCATCAAGGATCTCCATTATCTGGAGCATTTGGATGCCTCTTTTAACGAGATTTTTTCTTCCACCGTTCTTTCGGAAATGCCCCTGCTCAATTATCTCTATCTCAACAATAATTTCCTGGCCGATACCGAAAGCCTGAGCGACCTTTCCGAGTTGATTACGCTGGATATTTCCAATAACCCCCTTTCGGACCTCACCCCCGTTACCAAACTTAAAAATCTCACCGAACTTTACCTGGCAGGTACCAACCCTTCCAACATCAAGGCCCTCAAAAATCTTCCCAACCTGAAACTGTTGGATATCTCCCAATGCGGGCTGGCTTCTTTGAGCGTTGTGAATGATTTTCCGGCCCTGACCGTACTTTATGCCAACGGCAATTCCATCTCCTCCCTTTCCACCTTCAAAAAGCAGGTGGAAGAGCTTTATATCAGCTATAATCCCTTGGTAGACATTTCCCCGCTCCGAACCCAAACTGCCCTCACCTGTCTGGAGCTTGCAGGGACGCAGATCCGCGATATTTCCGTCCTGAGCGGCCTTGCTCATTTGGCAACCTTGGATATTTCCTATACCCAGGTTACCGATGCCACTATTTTGAAAAACTGCCCCGCGCTGACCAATCTTTTCTGCCCTGAAAATTGCAGTACCGCCGATCTGCCGGAGCAGGTCTATGTTGTTTTAAACTAAAGGAGCAAGATCATGAAATATACCGGAATTTTAGACCAAACTTTTCGTTACATTGAAGACTTTCAGTTGACCGATAAAGCCCTTTGGGCGCGGTTTGTTGATCAATTCAAGATCCATACCGATACGGAATTCGGTTGGCGGGGCGAATACTGGGGCAAAATGATGCGGGGCGCCTGCTTAGTCTATTCCTATACCCAAAACCCCAAGCTGCTGGAGATCCTCACCCAAACAGTGCAGGATATGATGACCGCCGCGGATGAAGATGGGTGCATCAGCTCCTGCCCCAAGGAGCGGCATTTCACCGCCTGGGATCTTTGGTGCAGAAAATATGTTTTGCTGGGAATGGAATATTTTCTGGAGATCAACCAAGATCCCACCCTCGAAAAAAAGATCATCGCCTCCATGGAGCGCCAGATGGCCCATATCATGGCCCATATCGGCCCCAAGGAAGAAGGGAAACTGCCCATCACCAAAGCCACCCACCATTGGCGGGGGCTCAATTCTTCTTCCCTTTTAGAGCCGGTGGTGCGCCTCTATAATTGGACGAAAAAGAAAGAATATTTCGATTTTGCTACTTATATCGTGGATAACGGCTTCACCGACGTAGAGAATATCCACGGCCTGGCTCTGGCCGATGAACTGATGCCCTATCAATACCCGGTGACCAAAGCCTATGAGATGACCTCTTGCTTTGAAGGGCTTTTGGAATACTACTATATCACCGGAGAAGAAAAATATAAAACCGCCATCCAACGCTTTGCCGATCGGGTTTTGGAAACGGATTTCACTGTTATCGGCTGCGCGGGTTGCACCCACGAACTCTTTGACCATTCCGCCGTTCGCCAGGCTAATACCACCAACGGCAACATCATGCAGGAGACCTGCGTAACGGTAACGCTGATGAAATTCTTTGCCAGAGTCCATCAGCTGACCGGCGACTCCAAATATATCGATGCCTTTGAGCGCGCCCTTTATAACGCCTATCTCGGCACCATTAATACCGAAAAGGTGATCGAGCCTATGATCAAGCGGGACCATCCCGATTGGGTTGCGGAATCTCTCCCCTTTGATAGTTATAGCCCCCTGACCGCAGGAACCCGCGGCAACGGTATTGGCGGCTTGCGCATCATGCCCGATAATCATTACTACGGTTGCTGCGCCTGCATCGGTGCGGCGGGGATCGGCATGGTTCCCCAAGCGCAGTTTGCCAAAGGGGAGGATTTTATCGCCCTCAACCTCTTTATCGATGGTTCCTTTGAAACCACCACCCCCGCAGGTGCTCCTCTGGTAGTACAAACCCAAACCCAATACCCCAAAGACGGAGCGGTTGCCATCACCCTCTCCATGGCGCAATCGGAAGAATTTATTCTGAAGATCCGCAACCCCCGCTGGAGCAAGCAGACCAAGGCAAAAGTAAATGGTCAGCCCATCGCGGCCACCCCCGATTATATCGAGATCCAAAAGATCTGGCAGGATGGAGATACCATTGAGTTGGAGCTGGATATGCGGGTCTTTGCCATCCGCCCCATCCCCTACGGAACGCAGATCTTGATGAATAAAGTTGTTTGGGGCGCCAACAGCTGCGTTCCCACCTTTGATCGGGAAGATCCCATCGCCCATAAGCATATCGCCTATCAGCGCGGCCCGCTGATGCTGGCGCAGGAAAACCGCCTGGGCTATAGCGTGGACGATCCCATCGCCCCCTTGGTAAACGAGGACGGAACGGTAAATGCGCAGCTGAGCGAAAAGAAAAAAGCCCCCTACCCCACCCTCCTTGAAAGGGAGAGTCCCTTCAAGGACGGTACTTCTCAGCTCGTTACCGATTATGCTTCAGCAGGCAAGCTCTGGACCGAAGAGAGCAAAATGGCGGTATGGCTATTAACAGAATAAATGGAAAAGTGGAGTGATGAAATCATCACTCCACTATTTTATAGATCAGTAATGTAAATTCCGCGCGGGTAGTC
>JAFSBD010000254.1 GCA_017442025.1 Clostridia bacterium | reverse complement strand
GGGGCGGGCTTTGATGTGGCAGTTTTGGATTACGCGAACCAATATAAAAAGGTTCTCCATGGTCTTGCCCCCTATCTGATAGGCGTTATCCGTTCCATTTTCAGTTATAGATCCGCCCCCATGGCCATCTTTGCCGACGGTAAGGAGGTCTACAGCGGCGATTGCCTGGTCTTCTCCGTTGCCAACGGAGCCTATATCGGCGGCGGGATCCATATCAGCCCCGAAGCCGATGTTCAAAGCGGAAAACTGCAGTTGATCATCGTTAAGGCGTGCTCCCGCCTGCAGATGGTCCGTTATCTGCCCGGGCTGATGAAGGGAAAGATCCTGCAATTTAAAGATACCGTTGTCCATTGCAGAGCCAACCGCGTTCAGGTAAAGCCCCTGCAAAGCGACCAAAGCTTTCGGGTAAATATCGACGGTGAGATCTGCGATATGTCCGATTGTGATTTTTCCATCCTTCCCCGGTCCCTCTCCGTCCATATGTAAAATTAAGAAAGGTTTTTATGAAAAAGTTACTCTCTCTGGTTCTCATTTTTATCCTACTTTGTTCCCTTCCCTTTGCCGCTGTGGCTCAGGATGAGCAGGATTTTTCCTTTACACCGCCGACCAAACGAATCTATTATGTCGGCGATACGCCCGATTACACCGGCGGGCAAGTCAACTATTCCAACTATCAATTCTCCCTATCCGAAGCCAACTGCTCGGGGCTGGAAACCGCCCTTCCGGGGCGCAAGATCGTTACCGTTTCGGTCATGCTGAGCAGCCCCAAGGCTTATTTCGACATTATTGTTTTGCGCAAGGATGAGCCCATCGCCGCCATGAAAGATATTTTTTCCGATGATTGGTGCTTCACCGCCTTTGGGGTCACCATGAAGGCAGGGTTTATAAACGGGGATGCCGAAGGAACCCTTCGCCCTTATGCTTCCATCTCCCGTGCCGAAATGGCCGCCCTGCTCCACCGCGCTTATAAAAACGATTTCCTGGTTTTGGCCGAAAAAGACTCTGCCGCCAAGCCATTTGAGGATGTTTCGGCAGAAAGTTGGTATTATGGGGATGTGGAAGCCTGCCGCAAGGCAGGGCTGATCCGCGGGGTGGATGATGCTCATTTTGAGCCCGACGCCCCCATTTCCCGCCAGGATGCCATCCTGATGATGATGCGCATCAACCATAGTGACGAAGAATTATCGGCTGTGGACATCCAAAAAGCCATCACCGAAAGCGGGCTTTCTCCCAAGGATTTTAACGAAACCAATGATTATGCCAAGGGTGCCATGGCACTGGCTCTCGGCAATATTCTGCGGGGCGATGAAAAGGGATACCTCCATCCCCAAGATGCCATCTCCCGCGCCGAATGCGCCACCATCTTCCAGCGGTTGTTTTTAGCCGATTATGTTTGGGAAGATCCGCCCCAAATGGAGCGACCCAAGCCTGAGCCGAAGCCCGAGCCCAAGCCCGATCCCTCCACGATGCCTTTGATCTTCCTTTCCCCCTCCAGCCAGTTTGAAAACCGCTATGCCGCAGGCAACACCACCGAAGGAAAGCAGATGAACCTGCTGGCCGAGGTAATCAAGACAAAACTGGAGGCGGCCGGTTATCGTGTTTATCTCCCCAGTTCCGATACCACCTATCAGGAGCGGGCGGCGCTGAGCAATG
>JAFSBD010000253.1 GCA_017442025.1 Clostridia bacterium | reverse complement strand
GGCGCGGGCTACGGCGGTTACGCAAGCTATGGCAATCAAGAGCCCGGCCAGGGCTCTACCCCGGAGTATACAGCGGTGCGCCATTATCTCCATTATCGGCGATATCGGGAGGCATTCAATGTCCTCAACCGTATTCAAGACCGCACCGCCGAATGGTATTTCCTGGCGGCCTACGCCCATGCAGGGGTCGGTAATCGCACCCAGGCGTTGGAGTTTGCCCGCAAGGCGGTGGCGATGGATCCCAATAATTATGAATATCAGCAGCTGCTTAATCAGTTGCAACATTCGGGGATGGCTTATGAAACCTATGGCCGCGGCTTTTCCATGCCCACCGGCGGGATGAACCCGATCTGCATGGGGCTTTGCCTGGCAAAGCTTTGCTGCCCTTATTGCTGACGAAAGGATAAAAACGATGAAACTACGTGAAAAATTTGCCCGCTTTATGGTCGGGCGTTACGGTGTGGATGCCTTGGGAAAGGCTCTTCTTTGGGTCTATCTGGGGCTGGCGATCGCCGCCATCTTTTTCTCGCCTCTTTATTATTTGGCACTGGCGGTGATGGTATGGATGTTTTTCCGCGCCTACTCCAAAAATATTTATAAACGGCAGGCAGAAAATATAAAGTATCTCAACGCTCAGCGCAAGGTTACCGGCTGGTTTGGGGTTCAAAAAAAGCGGTTCGCCGAGCGTAAGACCCATCGCTACCGCACCTGCCCCCATTGCAAAGCCACCCTGCGCCTGCCCAATAAAAAAGGTAAGCATACGGTATGCTGCCCGAAATGCCGAAAGGATTTTCAAGTGAAAATATAAAAAACGCTCCCGATCGGGAGCGTTTTATTATGCAGTAAAAACTGTGAAGCCGAGGGCGGTTACAATGGTAACGATTGCGGCGGCGGTAATTACCCCGGCCGCGATGGCAGGAAAGGCTTTCTTCAGCCGCATATCCAGCATGGCGGCGATCAACGCGCCGGTCCATGCGCCGGTGCCGGGCAGAGGGATGGCAACAAAGATGAATAATCCCCAAAATGCGCTTTTCAGCACCGCATCGGATTTGGATTTTCCCCGCTCCTCCAATTTATCCACAAAGGCATTGAGCTTGGGAAACATTTTGCGGATCCAGGCGAAGATCCGCCGAATGAAAATAATAATAAAGGGAACAGGAACCAGGTTTCCGATCATGGCGACCGGGATGGCGATGCGGTAGTCCAGCCCTGCGCCCACCGCCATGGGAATGGCACCGCGCAGCTCGATCACCGGGACCATCGAAACCAAAAAGGTCATCAGGATCTGCCCCCAGAAGGTATTCCATAAAAAATGAAGCATAATGTCCCTCCAAAATTTTGCTGATTCAAGCATACCATAATTTGCGGGAAATAGCAAGTTTTTTCGACCCAAAGAAAATCAAATCAATATTATTGGGAAAAAAGGCCATGCTAAAAGGAGAGAACAAGAAAAAATTGGGCATTCTGCCGTTGACAAGCAGTTGCCAATCATGGTAAAATTATCGATAATGGGAAATATGGGAATTCTTAGAATTTCCCTTGCGAGATCATGATCGGAAAGGAGGAAGATCATATGTTGAACGCATCTTGGATGGTCCCGGGCGAGTATAATCTGGGCGTTGTCGTTCTCTTGGGAATGGGCATCGTTTTCGCCGGGCTGATTTGTATTGTTATCCTGTGTGTGCTCATGGGAAAGGTGGTTCGTCTGCTGGAAAAGAAGGAGGCTCCCGCTGCAGATCCTGCGCCGGTGGCAGTTGCTCCCGCTGTTGCAGAGCCCATCCCCAATCGGTCGGAACTGGTTGCCGCCATTTCCTGCTGCTTGGCAGAGGAACTGGGAACAGATGTTTCCGCTATTCGTATCGTATCTTTGAAGAAAGTATAAAAAATAGAGAGGATTTAGAACTATGAAAATGTATAAAGTTAATGTCAACGGCACTGTTTATGAAGTTTCCATCGAGGTGATGGACGGTGTACCCGCCGCCCCCGCCGCGGCTCCTGCTCCTGCCGCCGCTCCTACTCCTGCCGCCGCTCCTGCTCCCGCTCCCGCAGCCGCTCCTGCTCCCGCAGCAGCCCCTGCCGGTGCCCAGACTGTGAATGCTCCCATGCCCGGTACCATCTTGGCTGTTAATGTTCAGAACGGTGCGGCTGTCAAGAAGGGCGATGTCCTGTTTGTTTTGGAAGCCATGAAGATGGAAAATGAGATCATGGCCCCCTGCGACGGTACTGTTGCTTCCGTCAACACCACCAAGGGTGCTTCCGTTGCCACCGGTGATGTTCTTTGCTCCTTGCAGTAATCCTTATATAATCGGAGGATTCTGAAATGTTTGATGCAATTATGAATTTCTTGCAGCAGACAGGCTTTGCCATGTTCACCGGGGAGAACCTGCTGAACCTGGCCATGATCGCTATCGCGTTTGTGCTTTCTTATTTGGCGATCGTTAAAAAGTTTGAGCCCTTGCTTCTGCTGCCCATCGCGTTTGGTATGCTGCTGACCAACCTGCCCGGTGCAGAGATGTTCCATGAGCAGCTTTTTGCCGGCGGCCATGTCAATTGGGATATGTTCGGCGGTGCCTATTATATTTCGTCCAACGCGCTCAACGGTGATCTGCTGGAGGCCTTCGGCGTATTGGAAAACGGCAGCGTTTACGCCAGCCAGTATGTCATCGGCCATCTCTCCGGCCTGGCATTGGATGCGGAAGCCGCCTTCAATGCCGCCGGTCAGGTCATCGCCGCCAACGGCGAGGTGCTGGCGGATTCCGCTCGGATCGTTCTGGATTCCAGCCTGCTCACCATCAAGGATGGCGCCGCCTATCTGGGCGAGACCATGATCGCAAACGGCGTGCAGTCCATCTCCGCCGGCCTGCTGGATTATCTCTATCTCGGCGTAAAGCTGGGGATCTATCCCTGCCTGATCTTTTTGGGCGTTGGTGCTATGACCGATTTTGGTCCCCTGATCGCCAATCCCAAGAGCCTGCTGCTGGGCGCCGCTGCCCAGCTGGGTATCTTTGTTACCTTTATCGCTGCGCGCTTAACAGGCTTTACCGAAGCCCAGGCCGGCTCGATCGGCATCATCGGCGGTGCCGATGGTCCTACCGCGATCTTCGTTACCTCCAAGCTGGCTCCCGAGCTGCTTGGCCCCATCGCGGTTGCCGCTTATTCCTATATGGCGCTGGTTCCTGTGATCCAGCCGCCCATTATGAAACTGCTGACCACCGAAAAGGAACGTCAGATCCGCATGGATACTCTGCGCCCGGTCAGCAAGACCGAGAAGATCATCTTCCCCTTTGTTATTACCGCCTTTGTTGCGCTTTTGGTTCCCTCGGCCGCGCCCTTGGTAGGCTGCCTGATGCTGGGCAACCTCTTCCGTGAATGCGGGGTTGTGGATCGCCTTTCCAAAACCGTTCAAAATGAACTGATGAATATCGTTACCATCTTCCTGGGCATCACCGTCGGTGCAACTGCTACCGCCAAGACCTTCCTTTCGATCGATACCCTCAAGATCATCGCTATGGGAATTGTTGCTTTTGGTTTGGGTTCTGCAGGCGGCGTTTTGCTGGCGAAGTTTATGAACCTCTTCCTCAAGAAGAAGATCAACCCG
>JAFSBD010000252.1 GCA_017442025.1 Clostridia bacterium | reverse complement strand
TCTTGTTGGTCTGCTCATAAAAGAGTCGGATGCAATGCTCGGGGCTGATATAAAGCAGCTCCGCCAGCTCTTTCAGGGAAATCTTTTGATCAAAATGCGCCTCCATATACCGCAATGCCGGCTCCAGCCGCCCGATATTGCGAGCGGAGGATTGAGGGGCGGCAAACCGATCCAGAAGGGCAGCGGTCATCCCATAAAGGGCACTCAAAATCCGCAACCTGCGTCGGGGCGTTTCGGTATGATAGGCCGCAAAGAGGGCATCGAAGGCGGTATGCAACGGCGCGGTCTCTGCTCCATGGGGGCAAAGCAGATCCTTCACCCGCCCACGCTGCAGCAAAGCCTGCAGATCCACCTTGCAGGCCGTCGCGTCCAAAAGAGCAGGCTCAAAGGTGATGCTTTGAATGGCGCAATCCCCCTCGCTTTCCAAAGAATGAACGGCGTAGGCGGGAATAAAAAGAAGATCGCCCTTCCCGCAGCGAATGGGGGCGGAATCCACCGTCACCAAAGGAGTGCCGCGGCAGACCTTGATCAGCTCCAGCGCGGGATGAAAATGGGCCATCACCGTCAGTCCCGTTTGTTGCTGAGCGGTGGAATAAATGGGAAATTCGGGATCGGCAAAATTTTCGTATTTATACCACATAGCCCCTCCAAAATATCAATTTTATATAAAATAACACCAAATTCAGACATTTTTTAAATTTAAAATTTCAATATAATGATATCAAAGGTATAATATATGTCAAGGAGATTTTTAAAAATGAGTTTTCGTTCTTGGAGCGGCGGCCAGCTTTTTGCTTGTTCGGGGCTGGACGACGAGGTTCTTATATCGAAGGATATCCCCGGTATTTTGTGTGCCGACCTGATGGGAGTGCGGCTGTATGCCAAACGTCCCCATCTTCTTTGGATGGGTCGCCCCTTACATACCCATCCCGTTGTCGATGGGCTGGGCGGTGATTTCTTCACCCTCTCCGACCAAGGGGAACAGATGGCAATGGTCTATCTTCAAAGCGCATTGATCGGAGGCAAAACCATCCGCGGCGGCGATATCTGCCTGGCGGTAGAGGGGGCTAAGCCCGCCCTTTGCGAGGGAGTCGCGGTCTACGACCTGCGAGAGGGAAATTACCCCACCCTCAACGGGAATTTTTCCGCCTTTATCCAAGAAGGAGAGCGATTCGCGCTGGCCTTCGGGGATACCGCCCGGGAAGCGATCGCGCTGGCCAAGCGGGGCCTGACCGCCGATCTGGAGGAGGAAATCCAAGCCCGCAAGGCGCGGATGGCGGCGATCGCCCGCCCCGCAAGCGACCCCTATGCCGATCTTTATGAAAAATGTGCCTCCACCATGCGCACCCAGATCTATTCCCCCGAGGGGAAGATCCGCCACCGCTGGTCCACCCCCGACCGCCTGCCCCATCGGAAGATGTGGTTTTGGGATTCGGTGTTCCACGCCGTAGGCTGGCGTAATCTCGATCCCGCTTTGGCCGAAGAACTGCTCCTGGCAATGGTGGATATTCAGACAGCAGACGGCCGCTTCCCGCTGGATGCCACCCCCACCGCATGCGCCCCCGAAGCCACCCAGCCGCCTCTTTTGGCTTGGGGTGCACTGAAGGTTTATGAACAAACGGGCAATCAGGCTTTTTTAAAACAGATCTATACCGCAAATTCCCGTCATCTTGATTGGATCGAAGCGAGCCGTCGCTATACGGAGTTGCCTCTCTACTCTTGGCAAACAGAAGATAACCACCTATGCCGCTGCGGAGAATCGGGGATGGATAATTCGCCTCGCTTCGATACCGAACATCCCTTATTTGCCATTGATTATACCTGTTTTGTGGCATCGGAATGTTGCCGTATGGCCGAGATTGCCGAAATTCTCAACCTACCAAAGGATAAAGAGGTCTATCTTTCCCGCTTTGCCGCAATCAAAGATGCGGTGGATCAATATCTTTGGTGCGAAGAGGATGGTTTCTATTACGACTGGGATCGCAAGGAACAAACCCACCATAAGGTGCGGGCGGTATCTTCTTTCCTACCGCTCTTTGCAGGGCTTTGCAATAAGGAGCAAGCAACCGCATTGCTTTGTTGCCTCCAAGACCCCACCGACTTTGCGGCTGAGTTTCCCATTCCCAGCATATCCAAAAGGGATGCCACCTACGGCTCGGATATGTGGCGCGGGCCGGTCTGGATCAATTACAACTATATGATCGCCGAAGGACTGGAAAAGAATGGCTTTTCCGCCGAGGCAGAAAGCCTCCGCCGCCGTACGGTGGAGGTACTGAACCAATGGTTCAAGGTCTATGGCACCGTCTTTGAATTCTACGATTGCGAAAATCAAACGCCTCCGCCCAAGCTTTATCGCAAGGGCGAGGCCCTGGAGCCTTACGATTTCTTCAATCGGCTACAGGCCATCCGCGATTACGGTTGGAGCAACACTCTATTGCTGGATCTTTTAAGTCGAAAATAATAAAAAGAGCAAACGGTATCGCAAATGCGATGTCGTTTGCTCTTTTTTCGATTCGGGCCATTTTTAAAGCCCGTTCACTTCGCTTTCGGGTATTCGTTGCATAACAGTCGATAGGGCGGTTCATCCTCCTCGATGGCGGGGAAACGGCCGACGGGTGGATTGAAGCGGTTATCGTTGTTATCGTCGTTGCATTGGCTGACCTCGCCCAAAAGAACAGCACCGGTCCCCTCCTCTACCGCAAAATCGTGGTAAAGATATTGGGGGATAAAGATACTTTCGCCGGGGGTAAGGCGGATCTGCGTTCCCGCAGGGACGGTATAGGCCCGCCCGTCGGTATAAACCGTAACATCGCTCTCATAGTCGATCTCTTCATTCTCCAGCGCATTATACACCCGAATCAAAACATTCCCGCCGCCGCGGTTGATGATATCCTCGGTTTTAAACCAATGGAAATGGTTGGGTGCATATTGCCCTTCTTTGAGGTATAGCAGTTTTTCGGCATAGACCTTGGGGTATTTCTTCTTCATCGCCATATTCCCGTTGCGGATGGTGATGAGGGAGAAACCAACCTCATCGAAATTGCCCTTGCCGTAGTCGGTGATATCCCAACCCAGCATGCAATCACGCACCTCATCATATTCATGACCCTTCTCCTGCCATTCTTCAGGAGTAAAATGGCAAAAGGGCGGAAGATAGCAATGATGCTTTTGGCACATTGCTTCCAATTCCTTTAACGCCCGGTTGATCTCACTGCGTTTCATAATCTCAATCCTCGCTATTGAAATATTCCGCGATTGTGTTCGCTCCCGCGAGGGCCGCTTTATCCTCTGATGCGGGCAACCGATCGGTCTTTAGAGAACAGACCGGCGGGAAGATCTCCGCCGCATTCATCTGCTTGAGCAGAATGGTTGCGGTTTGGATGGCACCCTCAGCACTGCCCGCGCCGCCTGCGGCGAGCAGGATTGCACCCTTTTTCGGCGCACCCAACTTCCCCTCATGGCGGAAAAATTCCGCGCTGAATTGGCTTTGCAGGCGGGAGAGCATGGAGAGCAGCTCACCCGGCAAGGTGCCGAACCAGACAGGCGCGGCGATGAGAATCCGATCACTCTTCGCGATCTTTTCCAAAAGCGCCGCGCCGCCATCCTGAATGGCGCACCCTTGATGGGTGCGGCAATAACGGCAGTCGGTGCAGGGACGGACATTGCTTTCGGTAGCAAAAATCTCCTCCACCTCGCCTTCCAGATGCGCCTTCACCGCCTTTACCAGAGCGGCAGTATCTCCCCCCTTGCGGGGGGAGCCGTTTAAAATCAATGTTTTCATTTAGTTATCCAAAAAGTCCTTCAGCTTGCGGCTGCGGCTGGGATGGCGGAGCTTCCGCAACGCCTTGGATTCGATCTGGCGGATACGCTCGCGGGTAACGTTGAATTCCTTACCCACTTCCTCCAGGGTACGCTGGCGGCCGTCCCGCAAACCAAAGCGCAGTTCCAGAACCTTCGCCTCTCGCGGGGTGAGGGTCTCCAGCACCTCCACCAACTGTTCGCGGAGCATGATCTGAGAGGTGGCCTCAACAGGGGCGGGAACGTCAT
>JAFSBD010000251.1 GCA_017442025.1 Clostridia bacterium | reverse complement strand
TCCTTTATGAAGAAGCGGTACATAGTGGGCGGTGCGCAGAAGGTGGTGATATTGTATTTGGCGAACATCGGCAGGATCTCATCGGCATCAAACCGATCGAAATCATAAACGAAAACAGCCCCTTCGCAAAGCCATTGACCGTAGAGCTTGCCCCAGAGGGATTTGCCCCAGCCGGTATCGGAGATGGTCAGGTGCAGGCCGTCCCGCTCGCAGCAATGCCAATACTTGGCGGTAACGAAATGGCCCAGACCGTAGGTATGGCTGTGGGCAGCCATTTTGGGATTGCCGGTGGTGCCGGAGGTGAAGAACATCAGGGCGATCTCATCGCCGCCGGAGGTCTCCTCGGTGCGGTCGAATTTGCCCGAAAAACGCTGGTATTCGGTATTGAAATCATGCCAGCCTTCCTTGGGGTTGCCAACGATAACGAGCTTTTCCACCGAGGGGCAATTCTTGGCCGCGGCCTCGGCGATATCGGCGGTATCCCCATCGGAGGTGCAGATCAGCGCCTTCACGCCTGCGGCGTTGAAGCGGTATTCAAAATCATGCTCCTTCAATTGGTTGGTGGCGGGGATGGCGATGGCGCCCAGCTTATGGAGCGCGATCATGGCAAACCAGAACTGATAATGCCGCTTTAAGACCAGCATCACCCGATCGCCCTTTTGGATGCCCAAAGAGGCGAAATAGTTGGCGCATTGGTTGGAGGCGCGCTTGATATCCTTGAAGGTGAAGCGGCGCTCGGTCTTATTCACATCCAGATGGAGCATCGCCAGCTTATCGGGATACTTTTCGGCGATCTCATCCACGATATCAAAGCCGTAGTTGAACTTTTCGGTGTTGACAAAATCGATTTTCTGCAGGCGGCCCTTTTCGTCCTCTTGGGTCTCAACAAACTTTTCGCAGATGAGCTGCTCCGAGCGGCGGGCCTTGGCAATGCTCTTGCGAACCACCGTTTCCTTGGTCTCCTCGCCCGGCAGAACCACCGCTAAGAAAGAGCAGGCTTCACCGTCCACCGCGATCATGCCGTGGGGGGTGGAGGAGTTATAGTAGATACTGTCGCCTTCCCGCAGGACCTCGGTATTTTCACCAACCTGCACCTTCAGCGAGCCGGAGAGGATCATATCAAATTCCTGACCGCTATGGGTGGTGAGATGAATGGGCTTATTCTGCTGGGCGGGATCATAATCATAGCGCACAAAATAAGGCTCAGCGATCTTATCGCGGAACATGGGCGCCAGGTTGCGGATGTCGATACCATCCTCTTTCGCAGTGGTCTGTCCGCCGCCCTTGCGGGTAACGGTATAGCTGGAAAGGCGGGCGGAATGACCCTCCAAAAGCTGGGTCAGTTCCAGATCAAAGGCCAGAGCACATTTATGGATAAAGGTGAAGGGAATATCTGCCTGCGCATTCTCGTAAATCAGATATTGCTCCCGGGTAACCTCGGTTTTTTGAGCCATCTCGCCCACCGACCAACCCATAATATCCCGCATCTCCTTGATGCGGGTAGCGATCTCCGAAAGCCGAAGCATAGCAGTGTTGGTTTCCATCGTTCATTTCTCCTTTGCAATTAAAAATGAAAAAACTCGTCTCAAAGAAATTCTTTGAGACGAGTTTGAAAAATCAAATACCCGCGGTACCACTCAAATTGCGCTTTTTAAAGCGCCCCTCAGGCTCTATCAAGCCTTATGCATTCACGCAGCAATCACGGAAGGTGCCTACTCATCATGATTATGATTTTGGGGCCTTCAGCTCGGAAGGGAGGGGAGGTTCGGCCTTCCTTTACCGGGATCACACCATCCCCGGCTCTCTTTGAAAATCCTGCCGATTCCGTCTTCGTCATCGCTTTTAACATATGAAATTATAGAAATTTTAGCACCGCGAAAACCGTTTGTCAATAGTTTTTTGCGATTTTTTATTCGTAGGACTGCACCAGCCAGGCGAGTTTTTGGCGGGTGGGGCGCTGGCGGCGGATGTATTCATCCCAGGTCAGCACCCGGCGGTTATTCCAGCAATGCTCCGCAACAACGGGCAGATGTTCCATAATGGGGGTCAGATCCTGCTCAAAGGTGCATTCCCAAGCGCAAACCTGCGCGCCTAAAAGTTGGTCGGTGGGCTCGATGCAAACAGGGTTGAGGGTGGCTTCGGAGTGCTCCCACCAATGCTCCCAGCGGTGGATGTTCCAATCGATCAAATGGCGGGGGCCCCAGCGATGGTCGGGGTTGGCAACGATATAAAGGGGTTGCCAGGAGCAGTTGATGATCTGAAAGCCATCGGCCAGCAGGTCGCGGGTGAAATTATAATGGTTTTCCCAAGAGATGACCACCGTTTCCTTGGGGATGTAATGAGCAAAATCCTTGGCAAAGCCTTCCCAGATGATGGGGGTGCGGCCCAGATCCAAAACAATTTTTGCCAAGCGGCCGCAGGTTTCGGCCAGCAGTTCTTTGGTGGTGGCGATGCCATGCTCTTGCATATATTTTTTGCAATCGGTGCAATATTCCCAAGCCTTATGGTTGGCTTCATCGGCGCCGATATGGATATAGGGGGTATCGGGGAACATCTCCGCGATCTCCTTCAAAAGGGCTTCAATGGCGCTCCAGGATTCGGCGCGGCCGGGGCAGATGATATTGCGGGCGGTAACGATGGCCCCCTCTTCGGTGATAAGCTGCCCGCCTTCGCCGCCCTCTAAACGGTTGGAAAAGATTTCAGGGTATTTATCGTTGAAGATGGCGGCATGGCCCGGCGCTTCAAATTCGGGGATGATGATAACCCCCCGCGCCTTGGCATAGGCCTTGAGCTGATCGATCTGCTCAAAGGTATAATGCTCCCCTTCCATCAAAAGGTTGGGGAAAAGCTTGGTGGGGAGGGTATAGCGTTGATCGTCGATGAAATGGAGGTGGAGGTAGCGGGTCTTGGTGAAATAGCAGATATCAACATAGGTAAGCAATGCGCGGAAAGGATGCCACTGGCGGGCCAGATCCACCATCAGGCCCCGATAGTCCTTATCGGGATAATCCTTGATGATTGCTTTTTCGAGCTCAATTTTGCCACCCTTAATCTCGGCGGCATTGAGGATGGAAACCAGGGCATAGCCCATCCCTTCCGCATCGGCGGCATAAAGGCGCAAAGAATCATCGCATTCGATGCGGTAGGCGCCTTTCTTTAAGCCATCATCCAAATGGGCGGTGATGCCCCCTTCGGCGATGGACATTTGGATTTTGTAGATCTTTTCAAAGGCTGTTTTGAAAGCATTCAGCAGATCGCTCCATGCGGCATTTTCGGTAAAGATTGCGGGTCGGATCTGCAAAGCCCCTTCGGCATATTGGATTTTTTTCGGGCTGGGGATAATGTTTTCAAGCATGGATAAAAACCTCCGTTTTTTCTTGCTTTTATTATATATAAACCCCACCAAAAAAGCAAGATAAAAAGAGTGTCTCCACTATAAGTAGAGACACTCTTTTAGTTATTTTTTCAATCCGAGGCGTTCGATGGAATCATCCCGCATTTTATATTTGAGAATTTTACCTGCGGCGTTCATGGGGAAGGTCTTGGTGAAGATAAAATAGCGGGGGACCTTATGCATCGCCATATGGGATGCGCCGTAGGCACGCATCTCCTCTTCGGAGGACTCCTCGCCCTCATGGAGGATGATCCAGGCGCAGCATTCCTCGCCGTAGCGTTGGTCGGGCACGCCCACTACCTGCACATCTCTTACCTTCTTATGGGTGAGATAAAATTCTTCGATCTCGCGGGGATAAAGGTTTTCGCCGCCGCGGATGATCATATCCTTCAAGCGGCCGGTAATTTTATAATAACCGTCGGGGGTGCGGCAGGCGATATCGCCGCTATGGAGCCAGCCTTCGGCATCGATGGCCTCGGCGGTGGCTTTGGGCATCTTATAATAGCCCTTCATGATATTGAAGCCGCGGGCGATAAATTCGCCGTTCTCGCCATCGGGCAGTTCTTCCCCGGTTTCGGGGTCGATGATCTTGCATTCTACCCCCGGGAAGGCGGAACCGACGGTTTCCACGCGATGGTCCAGATCCTCATTGACCTCGCCCATGGTGCAGCCGGGGGAGGCCTCGGTCTGACCGTAAACGCTGATGATCTCCCGCATATTCATCTCAACGGATGCGCGGCGCATCAGGTCGGCCGGGCAGTTGGCACCCGCCATGATGCCGGTGCGCATATGGGAAAAATCGGTCTTGGCAAAATCCTCATGGTTAAACATGGCGATGAACATGGTGGGAACCCCGTTGAAGCAGGTGATCTTTTCATCGTTGATGCAGGCCAGGGAGGATTTGGGGGAGAAATAGGGCATGGGGCAGATGGTGCCGCCATGGGTCATCAGGTTGGTCATGGAAAGCACCATCCCGAAGCAATGGAACATCGGAACCTGTATCATCATGCGGTCGGCGGTGGAAATATCCATCCGATCGCCGATGGTCTTGCCGTTGTTCACAATGTTGCGGTGGGTCAGCATGACCCCCTTGGGGAAGCCGGTGGTTCCCGAGGTATATTGCATATTGCAGACATCGTCGGGCTTTACCATCGCCGCCAGCCGCCGCACTTCCTCTTTGGGCACCAGCGCGGAGCGTTCCATAAAGGAATCCCATTCCAAAGCGCCTTCCATCTCAAAGCCAACGGTAATAACATTGCGCAGGAAGGGCAGGTTTTTGGAATAAAGGGGTTCGCCCGGCTTGGTATTTTTCAGCTCGGGGCAGAGTTCCTCAATGATGGCTTTATAGTCGGAATCCCGATTGCTATCCACCATAACGAGAGTATGGGTATCCGATTGGCGGAAAAGGTATTCCGCCTCATGGATCTTATAGGCGGTATTGACCGTTACCAAAACCGCGCCGATCTTAACGGTTGCCCAGAAGGTGATGAACCATTGGGGGATGTTGGTGGCCCAGATGGAAACATGATGGCCGGGGCGGACGCCCAGGGAGATCAGGGCCGCCGCCGCATTGTCCACATCCTCGCGGAATTGGGCGTAGGTGCGGGTATAATCCAAAGTGGTGTATTTAAAGGCATACTGATCGGGGTAGCGGGCCACCATTTCGTCCAGAACCTGGGAGAAGGTGATGTCCAGAACCTCATATTTCTTCCAGGGGAAGGTGCCGGTCTTATCCCGATTATAGAAGATCTCCCGCGGCTTTTCGGCGGTGAGCAGATTGCCCGAAATGAAGCTGACAAAATGGGTCAGAACGATATCGGGATCGGTGATTTCCTCATTCCAATCGCAGGCGAGATACCCCTCATAGTTGAGGGAGCGCAGGGCGTTCATGAATTCAGCAACCGGCAGGTCGCCCTCGCCCAGCAAAACATCCTTATCGCCCTTGCGGTCGCCGATGCGGGCATAGTTGATATAAGCGCCCAGATTGCGGATGGTGGTATCTGCATCCTCGCGGGCGGTGAAATAGGTCTCGCGGATATTCCAGCAAGCGCCGATGGCGGCGGAGCCGAAAAGGCCGATGATCTCCAAGGCTTTATCGGTCTCGGCGCATTGGCCCACCGTTTCGATCAGCAGCATGACGCCCCGCTCCTCCGCCTTTCGGATGGCAGGGGTGCAGATGGCTTTGAGTTGCTCGCCTTCGATCGCCCCGATGCGGATCACCGCGCCCACCGCTCCTGCGCGGGCGGCCAGGCTGACGCACTTTTTGATGGCTTCGGGATCGGTCGCGGCGGTAACTTCCTCCGGAAAGGAAACCACCGAAACGCCGATATGGCGGTTGATCAGCTTACGCTTTGCCCCCGAGGTCATGGTCAGGTTCAAAATACTATCGGGATGGTTTTCCCGCTCGGCTAAGGGATCAAAGATCTCAAATCCGTCCAGCCCGTATTCCGCGGTGAGGTTGCAAAGGCGGATATAACTTTCGGCGGGAACATTTTTCGTAGAAAAAGCTAATTTCATCGTAATTAACCCTCGTAAACAATTTTATTCAGCGCGTTGACATAAGCGCGGATGCAAGCCCCGATAATATCGGTGGAAACACCGTTGCCGGAATAAAGCTTGCCGTTTGCCCGCAGGCGGATCAGGGCAGAGCCCACCGCTTCGCGGCCCTTGGTTACAGCATGGACCTGGAAATCATCCAGTTCATAATGATGGCCGACGATCTGCTCGATGGCATGGAAGGCGGCATCGATGGGACCGTCGCCGGTGGAAACGCCATGGAGCTGCTCGCCATCCTTTTCTAAGGTGAGGTTGGCGGTGGCGGTGATGATATTACCGCTGTTTACAACATAGTTGACGACATGGAAGGTGGAAGGCACCTGCATGGCCGAAGAGGCGATAATGGCCTCCAGCTCGCGGGCACCGATGGTCTCTTTCTTGGCAATCACCCGTTTGAATTCTTCATAGATCTTGCCGTCGTCCTCCTCCG
>JAFSBD010000250.1 GCA_017442025.1 Clostridia bacterium | reverse complement strand
TTTTGCAAAAAACGCAAAAAGCGGAAGGGCAATTGCCCTTCCGCTTTCTTATTGGGTTTAAATTACTTCATAGAAGCCCAAACACCTTCATAACGATCCACATAGATAGTGGCTTCGCCGACCTTAAGAGTTTCTGTATCGGATACATACCCTTCGGTCTTGAGGTACTTGGTATCGCTATCAAGAATGAAGTAGTCCTCCGTCTCGATAACGGTGGTGGTGATGGGATCGATACCGTCCATGTAGATATCACCGCCAGCAGTGGTATAGTAAGTAAACAGGCTGCCGTAATCAATGCGGCCGGTGGTGGAAGAGATGCGGGCGATCTCAACAGAGAGATCATATTCTTCGCCGCTCTTCACTTCGCGCACCCAAAGATCGGCATGAACGCCATCGGCGTTGGCCATAACATCCAGGATCTCAACAGCGATCTCTTCGGTTTCGGCCATCTCCTCAATCGCAATGTAGCTGGTCTTGGTCTTATCCAAAACAGCAACAAAGGGGGCTTTCATCTTATTGGCGGGCATCCGCAGGCCGTTGACAAAAGCATGGGCATTATAAGTGCCGCTCTTTTCAGCACCCTTCTCTTTGCAGAGCATGGTAGTTCCGTCAACACTGAATTCATCCAAAACAACGGTTGTGCCTTCGGAAAGATGCAACTTACCGTTGGCAACATAGAAGTTAACATAGTCGCCGGTCTTGGGGTTGGCCAGATTGGTCATGACAATATCATTATCATCGAAGATCTGAACCTTATTATCATAATAGCTGTAAACAGCAACATGATTATCGGTAACGGTCATCAGCTTACCGGGGATCCACTCAGTAGCCAGAACCAGATCTACGTTATCATCCGCACTATGCTGGACAAAATAGATCTCCAGGTTGGGGCGGGTGGGAATGGCGGTAGGAGCCGCAAAGTTCACATAAGGAATGGTCTCGGTAATCTTATAAAGCTCTTCCATCGGCCAAACATCATCGTTGAGATAAAGCAGAGCGTTGGAATAGATACCAAAGGAAGAAGTATCACTGATCTTGGTGAAATCTTCAACCAGCAGGTCGCTGATGGGAACGTTATTCACAAAGGGAGAAGCCAACTGATAGGTCAGCAGATCCTCATCCTCGGTAAAGGTGCAGGATTCATCCTTATCCAGATAGATCACATCGGTCTGGAAACCGATGAAGGAGCTCATATCTGCGCCCACATCCACCTGAACACCGTTGGAGAAAAGAACGTCCTTGGTGATGTTCTCGTAGTTCAAGGGGCGATTCTCGGTGGCGCGGATAAACAAAGTGGTCTTTCTGCAACCATAGATTTCGGTGGCAAGGCAGTTGATGCGGTTGCCGTCGTAATCTGCAAAGGTGGTGAAAAGATCATCGTTGATCTCGCCGAAATCGGGATCATACAGCATAGCACGGGCAACGATAACAGCCGCCTGCTCACGGCTGACAGCGGTGCTATCGGCATCGATCTCGGTGCCATCCAGAACGATCTCCTGGAATGCTGTATACTCATCGGCATTATCTTCACCGGTGGAGATGCCCACCACCTTGGTGATCAAGGTAATGAACTCTTCGCCGGAGATGGGTTTTGCAGGCTCAAACTTCTTCTCAGGAACCCCTTCGGCATTGACCAACTGATAATCCTCGGCCCAATCAATATAGGGTTTCAAGGGGAAGACGTCGCTGATATCACCGTCGCCCTCACCGGTCGGATCGGTATCAAAGTCGGTTGCGGGAGCCTCAGTGTACTGAGCGATCTCATCATAATTATAGTGCAGCATGCGATAAGCGATTCGAACGGCTTCGCCGCGAGAAACATTATCGCTACCGCTGAAACTGCCGTTGTGGCTTGCGGGAATAATTCCAAGTTTGTCAACAAAACGGATTGACAGGATTTGGCTATCTTGCATGACAACGCCGTACATATCGTTAACATCGTCATATACGATTTCCTCGTATGCAGCAAAAGCGGAAACGCTCATGCAGGCGATCATCACGACCATCAATACGGCGGCCAACAGACTTTTAATTGTTCTCATTCTGTTACCTCCATCTCAAAGGGATCGGATCCCTTCTTCATTATTATAAATAGGAAATTATACTCTGGCAATAATTGTGGCCAACTCTGCGCGGGTGATGGGGTCATTGGGGCAGAGCTTTCCGTCCTTACCAACGATCAGACCGGAGGAAACAACGGCTTCCACATAGGTCTTTGCCCAGGATGCAACATCGGCATGATCCGCAAAAGCGGTAAGATCATAGCTGCCGGTGATGTTATACATTCTGGCAAACATTACCATAACTTCCTGGCGGCTGATGCTGTCGTTGGGCTTAAAGGCACCGTCTGCACCGATCATAATGCCGGTGGTATAGCAGACCTTAACGTTGCCCAACGCCCATTCAGCGATGGAAGCCTTATCGGAATAGGGCAGTTCAACTGCTTTAAATGCTTCGGTATTGATACCCAGCAGGCGGGTGGCTACGATTGCCATTTCCTGGCGGGAGGTATTGTCGTCGGGATTGAAATAATAGTCTTTACCGGAGGGAGAACCAACAACGATGCCCTTAGCGGTAGCCGCTTCAACATACTTTGCGTACCAGGCTTCATCCGATACATCCTTATAGGTGTAGGTATTGACTAATTTTTCAACAACCAGCAGATAATCCTGCTTGGTTCCGTCCTCAGCCACACACTCCAGATAATAATTAGAGGTGGCATGGGTGATATCCAGTTTGAAGGTGCGCTTATCGATGATGCGATTGGGCTCGCCTTCAACAGGAGTAGAGGTATAATCTACTTTAACTTTCTTAGCGGCATCCGCAAAAACATTGACCACCGCATAAGGATTCTTGGTATCGAAAACGATGTTCATGGAGTTGCCGCCGCCCTGGATAATGATCTTATTATCATTGATCACAGTGGTCAGACCGGCCGCTCCGGTGATGGTGGCGTCGGAGGACTTTGCTTCGTTCTCAACAACCAGTTTCATAACATTGGAGCCATCGGCGGCAGTTACCTTAACATAGAAGGTATTGGTGCCGGGCTTCAGTGCAAGTTCTTTCACGTCAGCGGAAGAAGAAAGAGCTTTGGTCATCGCCGCATCTTCATATAAGACATAAGCGGCACCGGGAGTTACCTCGAAATCGAAGGCAGCCTTGGTCATCAGGTAATCACACTTATAGGTCATATAAAGCTGGCTGGGATTCCAACGGTCGATGCGCAGCTGATACTCGCCGTTGGCAGGGCTCTTCAGCGCAACAACGCTGGGATCATAAACGGTGGACTTGGAGCGGTTCAGCTCCACGCTGAAAACGTTCTGCGCCGCAGCGGGATCCTGCGCTTCCACAAAGACATAGAACTTATAGCCATCATAAGGAATATAGGAAGGAATCTCCTTCAGTTCGGTTTCCATGGTGGCATCGGAATAAAGGGTATATTTTGCGCCGAAGGAGACCTTGACATCCACATCCATGATCGCGGTATTGGGCTTTAAGGTATCCAGATCATAAACCAAAGCATTACCGCCGCGGAAGGTGGGATTCAAGACGGTACCGTCGAAGGTAAGGTCAACGACCTCTGCATAGGTACCGGGAGCGGTTACCAGGCGGATCTCATAGACTGCACTGCCGGTGCCGTCGGCACTGGTGATCTCTGCATAATAGTAGGGATCCTTTGCATCATAGAAGATCACCTTTTCACGCACTTCGGTTTCTAAGGTCTTTTCTTCATAAAGCTTCCAGGTTGCACCGTCTTCAACGGTGAGTGCCTTGGTAGCATCCAGCTTACCGGCCGCTTCGGGAGCGGTATAGGAAATATCGATGGTGATGATGCGGTTCTCTTCATCAATCCAAGCACCGGGCATGACCGCCTTAAAGCGCGGGCCGCCGGAAACATCATCCTTCATCATATCCGGATTATTATAATAAGGATAGAGAATCAGGTTTGCAAACTCATATTTAGTAACCCGATCGAGGTTCATGGGAGAGGTATAATAGTTATAGGAACAGTCAATGATACCATTGTTATCCGATTCGATGAACATGGCATCCTCGGGAATATCGAAGAAGTTTTCATTGATATTAATGATATGGCGGAAACGGCTGGGGTTCTCCTGAGATGCGAAATAGGGGAACTCAAAAGCAGTTACACCGCTCTCCATGCCGTAGATGG
>JAFSBD010000249.1 GCA_017442025.1 Clostridia bacterium | reverse complement strand
GCCCGCGCAGTTCCAGATCCTTTTCGGAGATGGCAAAGCCATCGGTGGTGGAGCAGAAATATTCCAGCCGTTCGCGGGTCTTGGCGCTTTTATGATCGCTCACCAAAACGCAATAGGATTGGCGCGCTCCGCGCCCGACCCGTCCGCGGAGCTGATGGAGCTGGGAAAGGCCGAACCGCTCCGCGTTCATCAAGATCATCAGCGTTGCGGCAGGGACATTGATCCCCACCTCGATGACGGTGGTGGAGACCAGGATCTTGGTCTCCCCTGCAACAAATTTGGCCATCGCCCGATCCTTATCGGCGGGCTTCATTTTGCCGTGGATCATATCGGCAGTATCGCCGTATTGCTCCTTGAGGGCCTCAAAAAGGGCTTCCGCGCTTTCCAGATCGGCATCGGGATTTTCCTCCACCAACGGGCAGACGATATAGACCTGTCCGCCTTCGGCGATCTGCTTTTCCATAAAGCCCTGCAGCCGCTCGCGGTATTGGGAATCCACCAGATAGGACTTGATGGGCTTGCGCCCTGCGGGCAGACCTTCCAAAACCGAAAGATCCAGATCCCCCCAGACCATCAAAGCCATGGTACGGGGGATGGGGGTTGCGGACATTACTAAGATATGGGGCTTTTCCCCCTTTTGGGCGAGCATCGCCCGCTGGCGAACGCCGAACCGATGCTGTTCGTCGGCAACCACCAGCCCCAATTTCTCAAATTCCACCTTCTCCTGCAATAGAGCATGGGTGCCGATGATCAGGCGGATCTCTCCGCTCTGCAGGGCGGCATAGGTCTCCCGCTTTTCCTTGGCAGTCATGGAACCCACCAAAAGGGCGGTGGTAAAGCCCAACTTTTCAAACAGCGGACGGAAATATTCCGCATGCTGGCGGGCCAAGATCTCGGTCGGCGCCATGATCGCCGCCTGATAGCCCGCCGAAAGGGCGGCATAGACCGCCTCCCCCGCAACATAGGTTTTGCCGCTGCCCACATCCCCCTGCAACAGGCGGTTCATGGCAAATTCCCCTTGCATATCCCCCAAAATCTCCGCCACCGCTTGGGCTTGGGAGGGGGTGGGCTCAAAGGGTTGCAACCGCGCAAACCCATCCTGCCGCGGGCCGATGGGGAATCGGTTTTGGTCCTTCTCCCTGCGGGAATAAAGGCCCAGCCCCAATTGGAAATAAAGAAGCTCTTCAAAGATCAGCCGCCTGCGCCCCTTGGCGATGGTGGCATGATCGGCGCCGAAATGCACCGCCTCCAACGCCTCTTCCAAACTGCAAAGCTGATATTTCTCCCGCAGTTTTTCGGGAAGGGGATCGGCCAGATTCTTGCGCAGGCGATCAAAGGCCATCCGCACCCACCAGCGAACCTGCTTTTGGGTCAGCCCCGCGGTGAGTGGATAGACAGGCAGGATGCCCGGCTTTTCGCCGCCTTTCAGTTCCTCGGCCTGCGGGGCGGTCATATTGAGGAGCATTTTGCTGTCGCAACGCCCGTAAAAGTTGAAGGTCTTGCCCTCTTTCAATTTATCTTTGATATAAGGATTATTAAAATAAGTAAGGGTCATCAGCCCTGATGCGTCCTCCACCGTGAAGCGGGTGAGGGTTCGCCCGCCGCG
>JAFSBD010000248.1 GCA_017442025.1 Clostridia bacterium | reverse complement strand
TGAATATCAAGAAAAATACCCCGAGATCATAAAGGTGATCCATAAAGAAAACGGCGGTCACGGCTCAGGGATCATGGCCGGACTCCAAGCAGCAGAAGGCCTTTATTATAAAGTTGTTGATAGCGATGATTGGGCAGATCCCAGCGCACTGAAACGCATCTTGGAGCTCATCGAACATTATAAAAAGCAAGAGCACCTTTTAGATCTGATCATCTGCAATTATGTTTATGAGCATGAAGCCTCATCTCCCCACACGGTCCATTACCGCGGGATTTTCCCAAGGGAGCGTGAATTTAGTTGGAACGAGTGCGGCCCCTTCGACATGACGCGCTATATGATCATGCACGCTGTTTTTTATCGAACAGAAATGGTGAAGCAGAGCGACTTGAAGATCCCCCTTCATACCTTCTATGTGGATAATGTTTACTTATATAAACCTCTGCCTCTGGTTAAAACCATGTACTATTGCGATGTGGATTTTTACCGCTATTATATTGGTCGTTCCGACCAATCGGTCAACGAGGCCAATATGATCAAGCGCGTAGACCAGCAGATCTTAGTTTCAAAGATCCTGCTGGAAGCCCACGATCTGAGCGAAATTCGGTGCAAAGAGCCAAAGCTTTATCGATTCATGATCAATTATGCAAGCATTATGGTTTTGATTTCTGCACTTCTATTGACATTAGACGGTTCAAAGGAGGCGCTCCGAAAATTAGAAGAATATTGGCAATATTTAAAAACAAATTTCCCGGGTCAATATGGCCATCTTCGTTATCGCTCCCTTGCCGGCCTCTATGCCTATAAAAACGCCGGGATACGCAAACTTACCATTGGCGGATATAAGTTAGTGCGTAAATTCTATAAATTTAATTAAAGGACATTTTTATGTTTAAAGAAATCAAAAATAAGTATTGGCACGCTATCATGGTCATCTATTTTCTCATCTATATGCCATGGTTCAGCTGGCTGAATGTCTTTACTTCTACCCGCCCCGATGCGGTGGAAATGTATTGTAAATTAGATGATATGATTCCGTTCAATGAATGGTTTGTTATCCCCTATTTTTTATGGTTTCTCTATATTGCTGCCGGGTATATCTTCCTTTTCTTTAATAACCGTTCTGATTTTCTACGTATGTGTACGTTCCTTTATGTCGGAATGACAACCTGCCTGATCATCTACATGATCTTTCCCAATTATCAAGATCTTCGAGTGGATTATGAAACCCTTGGAAGAAGCAATATCTTGACCGAAGCAATTCGTCTTTTGCAACTGGGCGATTCCAACTATGATGTTTTCCCAAGTATCCATTGCCTTAATTCCATTGGCATGAATATTGCATTAGCCAAAAATAAATGGTGCCGAAAACGTCCTTGGATCATTGCATTGGTCACCTTACTCTCTATTTCCATCTGCCTATCTACCGTATTTGTTAAGCAACATTCTGTTTTAGATATGTTTGGCGCAATCGGACTTTCCGTTCCCCTTTATTTGATCAGTTATGTGATTCCTTGGCGAAAAATATTTAAAAGAAGAACAAAAAAGGAGTGTGCGTAAGCACACTCCTTTTTAATTATGATTTTTTTAAACATTTGACGGAATCTGTTTGTAACCCTTCTCGTTTTCAGTTAAGGCAACATCCTTTTCCCACGCTTCAACTTTTGCAGAATAATCCTTATTTTTCAGCGCTGTTGTGCAGGTAGCCTTCCAGGCAGGAATTCCCTCGCCGACATAATAGCAGAGCGCATATCCGCCCTCCATCTTAACCGCCTCAAAATCACCTTTTTTGCGATCTTTATTATAGGCCCATGCACCGATCTCTTCGCCCATAGAATCTTTCAGATAGTTTTCGCAAAGACCGCCGTTGCTATAGGTGTTGGTATCTTCGCTATACTCCATCGCATAGGTCATAAAGGTTTCTTCAGTCAACCCGGCTTTGGTCATCTCCGCCAGCAAAGAAGCGGCTTTCTTTTCGATCTCATCCTTACCATAAGTGTTTTCGGTCAAAAGGATATTACGAATAGTGCGGGTGATGGTTTCATCACGATAGGGTGTTGCAGTGCAGTAATAAACCGTATAGGTTCCCTTTTCGTCATCATGGACATAGGTATCGCCTACCTTCGCCTTTTCAAACAGCCACTTAGATGCAGCATCATCTTTAACGAATGTAACCTGCTCAGACTTGATGGCTTCCAATTCTTCCTTCACATCTTCATCCAGATCTTTTTGCGTATAGGAGTCTGTGATCTTAGCAGAGGCGCGAACATCCTTTTCCACCAACTTCTCAAACTCTTCAATGCCGGATGCATCCGCAAGCTCATTGGCCTTATTTTTAGCGACCGCATAAGTCGCCTTATCGGAGGTGCTGGTTGCAGTGAAAGTATAGCTCAAATAGTCCACATAACGATAGGAATCCACATTATCGTTATAAAACTTATCGATATCTTCATCCGAATATTTCAGGCCCTTCTGATATTCGGTGAAATATTTATCCGCAAGCGTAGAAAGTTCCAAGCACTTACGGACATCGCCCTCTTTCACGCCGGTGCCGAACGCCATGCCCAGGAATTTCTCATTGGAAACCTTTTGTTCCTTCGCATAAGCATAGTAATTATCAATGATTTTTTGAATGCTCTTTTGGTCCTTCTCCTCCAGCTTTAAACCTTCTTTTAAAGCGGCTTCTGCAAGATAGATATACTCTTTCACCTGGCCGGCTGCTTGCTCGCAGAAATAATCAAACCAAGTAGAATCGTTTCCAAAGGGGCTCTTCTGCGCTTTAATAGACTTTGAAGTATCCAAATTAAGAGAGGAAAGCATACTGGAATACTGATTGACAAAGCCATTATAAGTAGAGAAGACATAATA
>JAFSBD010000247.1 GCA_017442025.1 Clostridia bacterium | reverse complement strand
GTTTTCATCCGTTGCATAAACGCCCTGACCGTTGACCTTGATGGCCTGCCAGATGCCATAGGAAACAAAATAATCGGTATCCAGTTCCAAAGGATCGGAAAAGCCGGGGAAATTCTGCTTAATAAAATTACCGATAAATTCCTCAAAATATTCCGCCGACCCTTCTTCCAGTCCTGAGGCACGCAGTTCGTCAAAGGGCGCGCCTGCCCAAATCAGATCGGGATCCACCCCTTCTTCATAAATATGGGCAGGTTTAAAGAGATGGTAGACCCAATTGCCGCCCATCACCAGCAGAAAAGCGCAACCGCCCAAAAAGGCCAGGCCGATACTGAAGGTGAGGATCTTATGGCCGTATTTGCGAAAGAATACTGCGATCTTATTCATAGCATTTCTCCATAATTATAGTAATTCCATTTTATTTTAACCTTTTTTTCGCCGTTCGTCAAGTTGCGGTTGAAATATTCTTCTATTTTATGTATAATTATAGTCAAGATTTTTAAAGGAGTTCATTCATGGAGATTTTAGCACCCGCTGGGGATTTTGCCGCCGCGCGCAGCGCGGTTCATAACGGAGCCGATGCCATCTATGTCGGCGGGCGGGTGCAAAACGCCCGCCGCGCCGCCAAGGGCTTTTCGGGCGAGGAGCTGAAGGAGCTTTGTGCCTTTTGCCGGCTGCGCAAGGTGAAGGTCTATGTTACCGTTAATACCCTCACCAAAGAGGAAGAACTGCCCGACCTGCTGGAATTGGCCAAGGAGATCGCCGAAGCGGGGGTGGATGCCGCCATCGTTGCAGACCTGGGCGTGGCGCGGGTTTTGCAGGCGGTCTGCCCCACCCTGCCCCTCCATGCCTCCACCCAAATGAACATCCATTCCCTTTCGGGTATCAAAGAATTAGAAAAATTAGGCTTTCGGCGGGCGGTGCTGGCGCGGGAGCTGACCTTGGAGGAAATTAAAAATATCTGCCAAAATACCGCCATGGAGATCGAAGTTTTTGCCCATGGTGCTCTTTGCATGTGTTATAGCGGCAACTGCTACTTATCGGCGGTGATCGGCCAAAAAAGCGGCAACCGCGGCCTTTGCGCCCAGCCCTGCCGCCTGCCCTATGAGGACGGAAAATTTCCCTTGAGCCTCAAGGATCTCTGCACCCTCCACCTTCTGAAAGATTTAGAGAAGGCGGGGGTGGCCTCCCTCAAGATCGAAGGGCGACTGAAATCCCCCGAATATGTTGGGAGCGTAACCAACGCTTATCGCAAAGCCCTCAGCGGCATCGAAACCACCCAAGAGGAGCTGACCCGCCTCAAGCATATTTTCTCCCGCGATGGGTTTACCGACGGATACCTTACCGACCGAAAAGGCCCCGCCATGTTCGGCACCAAAACCAAGACCGCCTATGCCGACTATAAAGAGGCGGTCAAAGAGGTTTCCAAAACCCTGGAAGAAGGGTTTGAACCTAAAAAACGAAAGGTCTCTTTTCGGTTATTTATGAAGGAGGATCTTTGCAAGCTCACCGTTCAATGCGAAGATTTCAAGGCTGAAATTTTGGGCGATCCCCCTGCCCCCGCCCTCAAAAAGGAAGTAACCGAAGAAGATGCAGTTCGCGCCCTTTCCAAGCTGGGCGGGACCCCCTTTGAGATCGAAGAATGCTCCGCGCTGATCCGCCATGATCTTTTTTATCCTGCCGCCGCATTTAATGCTCTGCGGCGAGAGGCCATTCGGCAGATCGAAGCCCATTTTATGCCCAAGCCCCATCCCTTTGAGCCCCTGCTCCCCTCAGTTGAGGCGGTGCAAAATTACACCGTCGATCCCGCCCTTGAGGGCTGGTTCTGGGATCCCCAAAAGGCGCTCCCCCGCCCCGATCCGCGGCTTGCCCGCTATTGGCTGAATGCTGCTGATCCTGCCTGCCTTGCCCCCTTTGCCGAAGATCCCCGCGCAGGCGTTTTCTTCCCTGCGGTGATGGAAGAGGCGCGGCTTGCCAAGGTGGCAAAAGCCCTTTATGAGATGGGATTCCGCCATGCGCTGGTGCGTAATTTGGGGCAGATCGCCCCCGTTCGCGAGGCGGGCCTGATCCCCCACGGCGATTTTGCTTTTAACATTGCCAACAGCCATACTCTGGCGGTGCTGGCGGAGCAGCAATTGGCCGATTGCACCCTCTCCTTTGAGCTGACCCTGCGGCAGATTCGCAGGCTGAAAAAGCCGCTGCCCTGCGGCATCATCGTTTATGGGCGGTTGCCCCTGATGGAGACGGAAAACTGCATCATCCGCAACTGCTCCGATTGCCAAAAGGGCAAAGGAGCCACCCTCACCGACCGCACCGGACGCGCCTTTCCCGTCGCCTGCGGCCAGGATTGCGGAAGCGTGCTTTTCAACAGCACTCCCCTCTTTTTAGCCGACCGCAATCGGGAATGGAAGGAAACGGGCATCGCCTTCGGGCGGCTGCTCTTCACTGACGAGACCCCCGAGGAGATCACCGCCGTCATCGATGCCTACCAAGCGGGCGGCGATCCCCCCGCCGATTATACCCGCGGCCTCTACTACCGCGGAGTACTATAAAAAAAGAACCTGCCGAGCAGGTTCTTTTTTTGCTATATGCCGCTAAAACGGCGTGTTAATCTCTGAATTTTAAAAGTTTATAAGGTTCAATCCCCAGTGCTTGAGCAATATTGAATAAGGACTCCAAAGAGAGCGGTTTAACAATATTGGGAGCCTCAACCGTACTGATGAAATTACGGCTCAAATTTGCCTTCTCCGCCAACTGCTCCTGGGTCATACCAACCTTTTTGCGGTAAAAAGCAATGTTTAATCCGATCTCGATGTATTTATCGCGGTTTTCAACAGAAATCTTTGTGCTCTTTGGCATATCCATCACCTCAATAAAAGTTTATGCTAAATGATATAAAACATAAACTTTCTGATTGGATACTATTGCTATTTGATAGACAATACTGTATAATGGTGTCGAAACCGAGGTGATGATCATGCAGTATGGCGAAAAAGGCTCTTGCTCCGAAAGCGGGTTTTGCATTTATTGGAAACAAGGAAACTGTTCTTTAACGCAAGAAAAAGCAACCAAAAAATGCGGTTCATATGTTAGTAGGCTTCAGATAGAACTATCCGATTTATCCATTCCGCCCAAGCCAAAATTCAAAAGAAATGCAAACAAAAAATAGCCATTTCAAAAGTCTAAAAAAGCCGCCTTTTCGGGCGGCTTTTTTCTTATTCATGCCAACTTAAAACCGTTCAAATGGGATGCAGGTTTACATTTGTCCGAATGAAGGCGTATGTCGATACGTCGAATGAGGAAAATGGAAAGATGCGCCCATTTCAACGGTTTTACCCGATAAAATCTGCCAATGCGATACAGATGGGCAATGTTAAAATTGAGAGTATGCTGGTAAACCCGCTCACTTTGGAGGCGGTGCCGGTATCGCGGCCGTATTTGGCGGCAAACATGGCGGTATTATTGGCGGTGGGCGCGCCGCAACAAACGGCGGCGGTTACCAGCATGGCACCCCGCACACCGCAGAGCCATAAAACGCCGATGGATGCCAGAGGAAGAACTAAAAGTTTGACAGCGGCAACGATATAATTTTCCTTCTGGCGAAACATCCCCAAAAGATCGGTATGGGCCAGGTAGGTGCCGAACATCAGCATGGCCAGCGGGGTATTCAAACTGCCGAGATATTCGATGGGTTTGCTGATCACCGCGGGGAGTTGCAGATTCAGTAAAAAGAGGGGCAGACCGATGAGAATACCCAAAGTTCCGGGGTTGATCAGCAGTTTTTTCCATTCCAGCTTGCCTGAGCCTTTTTCCATCAGGCGGATGCCGTAGGTGAAGGCAAAAATGTTAAAAACCACCACCGCCGCGGAGCAATAAAAAACACCGATATCCCCCGCCACTGCTTTGGCCAGCGGCAGGCCCATATACCCCATGTTGCCAAACATGGCGGCATACTGAAAGATGGAGCGATTCTCCCCCGAAGACCGAAACAGCGGTTTCGTCACCAACATACCAAAAATATGAAACGCCGCGATGATCCCAAAGAAGATCAGATAGGAAAATCCGTTTTCTTTGGTGAACTCCACATTCATAAAAGAGTGGATGATCACCGCGGGGGTTATAATATAAAAAAGCAGATCGTTGCAGGCCTTGGCGGTGGTTTCGGTATAAAGCTTTGCCTTATCGCAAAAATAGCCCACCGCCACCAAAATCGCCAGAATGGATACCTGCCCGAGGGCGGCCAACATATATTCAAAAAACTGCATCGAATTCACCTCCGCTCTATTGTATATAATTTTACAATTCATGTCAAATATTATCTTGAAATATTTTGCTCAATACTTTATAATAGATTAGTAAAAGATTTTTAGGGGAGGATGTTATGGGAAAGAATAAGATCAGTATTTCCATTGCCGGCCATGAATTTGTTGTTTCTACCGACGAAGAGCGGGAGTATACCCTGCGGCTCGCCAATACGGTTGATACCAAGATCCGCACGCTTTTGAGCGGTAGCAGTAAGCTGAATTTCGGCCTGGCGGCGATTTTGAGCTGCCTGGATCTCTGCGATGAGAACGAAAAAAATAAGGCCGCCTGCGCCCGCCTGCGGGAAGAAATGCGGGACTATCTGGTGCAATTGGAGGCCAGCACCGATGCTCAGCGCAAGCTGCAGCTTGAAAATGAAATGCTGCGCCAGCAACTCGCCCAATATGAAATGGGCCAGATCGGCTTCCATTCATGAAAATTCTTTTAGCATCCGGCTCGCCCCGCCGCAAGCAATTGCTGGAGGAGTTGGGCCATGAGATCACCGTTATCCGCCCCGATTTTGATGAAGGGCAGATCCTGATCCGAGAGCCTGCGGCATTGGTTGCCGCCCTGGCGGAAGGAAAAGGGCGATCGGTGAAAAACCAAAGCGGCGCTCTGCTGGTCGCCGCCGATACGGTGGTTGCTTTCCAAGGCAAGATCTTGGGCAAGCCCGCATCGGCCCGGGAAGCGGAGCAGATGCTTTGCGCCCTGAGCGGGAATGTGCATGAAGTTTATACCGGCGTTTATCTGGAAAAAGACGGGGTATCCCGCACCTTTACCGATCGTTCGGAGGTGCACTTTCGCACCTTGAGCGCCGAGGAGATCGCCGCATATATCGCCACCGGCAAGCCCATGGACAAGGCCGGGAGCTACGGCATTCAGGAGACCGATTTTGTTTGCAGGATCGGCGGCAGTTATCATAATATCATGGGCTTCCCCACCGAAAAATTCGAGCAAGTTATAACCCAGTTGAAAGGATAGATCCACCATGTTTGATTTTGTTAAAAATATGAAGAACCTCAAGTTCCCCCGCTTCTCCAATTATACCGATATCGGTATCGATTTAGGCACCGCCAACACCATTGTCTATCGCAGCGGAAAGGGCATTATCCTGCGGGAGCCCAGCGTTGTTGCCATCGATACCGCCGCCAACCGTGTTGTCGCGGTGGGTCAGGAGGCCAAGGATATGATCGGCCGTACCCCCGATAGCATTCGGGCGGTTCGTCCCCTCAAGGAGGGCGTTATTGCCGACTTCGAAAGCGGCGCCGCCATGCTCCGCTTCTTCCTCCGCAAGACCATGGGCCATAATGCCTTCACCAAAAAGCGCATCCTGATCTGCATCCCCTTCGGGGTTACCGATGTGGAGCACCGTGCAGTGGAAAATGCCGCCTATGAGACCGGCGCCAAGGACGTTCGGATCATCGAAGAGCCGTTGGCGGCCGCAATCGGCGCGGGTCTGCCTGTTGGTGAACCGACCGGCAGTATGGTTGTTGATATCGGCGGCGGCACCTCCGAGGTTGCTGTTATTTCCCTGGGCGGTATCGTTTCCTCCCGCTCGGTAAGGGTGGCAGGCGATTCCTTTGATGCCGCCATCGTTGCTTATGTGAAAAAGCACTTTAACCTGCTGATCGGCGATCGCACCGCCGAGGAGATCAAATTCGCCATCGGCTCTGCCCACCCCTATCAGAACGAAGGCTCTATGAGCGTGCGCGGCCGCGACCTGATCACCGGCCTGCCCAAGAATGTGGATATCAGCGCCGCCCATATCCGCGAGGCGCTGGCCGAATCGGTGCAGGTCGTCATTGATGCAATCAAGCAGACCCTGGAAGATACGCCCCCCGAACTGGCGGCGGATATCATCGACCATGGTATTACTCGTACCGGCGGCGGTGCGCTGCTGCGGGGCTTGGATGTTTTGATCAATAAAGTAACCGGCATGCCTGTTTATATCGCCGAAAATCCCCTGGATTGCGTTGCGCTGGGCACCGGCAAGAGCCTGGAGAACCCCGTTCTCTGGGCATCCCTCACCCGATAATGAGCGGGTTCTTTAAATCCAAAACCTTCATCGCCATCTGCGTTGTTGCCGCGCTTTTGCTGGGGATGCTCACGCTGGATACCGCAACCAACGGCCATCTTTCCATCCTTGAAAATATTGCCGGTTCTTTGGTTACGCCCATCCAGAGTTTTTGCTCCACGGTTATCAAATACGGCGGAAACCTGGTGAAGGCCTATACCGACTATGAGGAACTGGAGGCGGAAAATGCCAAGCTCAAGCAGCAGCTTGCCAGCGTGGGGCAGTTGATCCGCGATGCCGAAGGCTATGCCACCGAAAACCAAAGCCTCAAAGCGATGTTGGGCATTGCTGCCGAGCATACCGACTTTGTTTTTGAAGATTGCTTGGTAGTGGGTAGCGATCAAAACGGCTATTCCCATACCCTCACCCTCAATAAAGGATCGGCCGACGGGCTTGAAAAAAAGGACCTTGTCATGACCGCGGACGGTGTTGTTGGCTATATCAGCGAGCTGGGCTTGACCTGGAGCAAGGTCTCCACCGTTTTGGATTCCTCCTGCGAGATCGGTGCCATCGTTACCCGCACCCGGGACGTTGGGGTATTGGATTGGGAATATGACCTTTCGGAGCAGGGGCTTTTGAAACTGGCCTATCTCCATACCGGCGTGGTTCTCCAAAGCGGTGATGCGGTGGAGACCAGCGGCGTGGGCGGCGTTTTCCCCAAGGGGATCCTGCTGGGGCGGGTGCGGGAGTTGCGCACCGAAAGCCATGGCATCTCCCAATATGCGGTTTTGGAGCCGGCGGTGGATGTCGATGAGGTCAGCACTGTTTTTGTGATCACCAACTTTGAAAGTGAGCGCTAATGTTTAGCAGACCGAAAAGTTATTGGAAATTTATTCTATATGTTGTTTTAACGCTGGTATGCTTTGTTTTGCAAAGTGTACCGGCTTTTGGCGTGCGCTTTTTAGGGTGCGCGCCTTCTCTTTTATTGCTCCTTGCGGTGGGGATCGCCTTTTTTGAGACCCCCGCCTTTTCCGCTTGGTTTGGGCTGATCGCCGGCCTGCTCTCCCAACTGACCACCGCCTCGCTGGTGGGGACCGATGCTATCCTTTTCATGTTTGCCGGCTATATTCTTGCTATTTTGGTGGAGCTTATTTTTCAGCGTAAATTTATTGTCTATCTCTTCACCGCGCTGGGGCTGACCCTTCTGCAGCAACTTTTGGATTATCTTTACCACCTGCTCCTTTGGGATGGCCTTTCCTTTGGCTCCGCCCTTGTCCATCAGATCCTGCCCACCTTTTTCTTCACCGGGCTTTTTGCCTTCCCCCTCTATTGGATCTTATGGCACTACGATTGTAAATTCCGAGCAAAGGAGGAACTTGAATGACCTTCAAAAACGGGAAATTCCGCGCCATTTTGGTGGTGGCGCTGGTTCTTTTGGTCTTCTTTTGCTATCTGGTAACGATGATCCGCCTCCAGCTTGTCAACGGGGATTATTATAAAGAGCAATCCAAGCAAAAGATCTATTCCACCGAAACTATTACCGCCTCCCGCGGCAGTATCTATGATTGCAACGGAGTCAGCCTGGTGACCAACACCACCGGCTATTGCATCAAATTCACCCGCGCCCTGATGCCGGTGGAGCAGCAAAACGATATTATTTTATCCCTGATCGGGCTGATGGAGGAGCATAAGTCCGCTTATTACGACCATCTTCCCCTTTCCGCCCAAGAGCCCTATCAATGGACCAATACCGATTTTTCAAGCAAAGAGATGAAGGCGTTGCTTGCCACCCTCAAGTTGGAAGGAAAGCCTTCCGCCGAGGAGGCGATGGAAGCCTTAATCCAAAAATACGATCTGGAGAAATTTTCCCCCGCCGACCAGCGCAAGATCGCAGGGGTGCGGTATGAAATGACCCAGACCACCTTCTCCCTCTTTAATCCCTATGAGTTTGCCGCCAATGTGGATGTGGATATCGTTGCGGCGGTCAAGCAGCTTTCCGATGAGTTTCCGGGCGTGGATATCGATACCCAGCCCATCCGCTCTTATACCGACCCCTCCATTGCCCCCCACCTTTTGGGGTATGTGGGCAAAATCTATGCCGAGGAATATGAAGCCCTCGCCCAAAAGGGCTACAAAATGAACGATACCATCGGCAAAGCAGGCATCGAAAAGGCGATGGAGAGCCAGCTCAAGGGTAGCGACGGAACCCGCGTTATCGAGCGGGATTCCGATGGCAAGGTGCTGAATGTTACCACCCTGGATGAGGCCAAAAGCGGCAACAATGTCGTTCTGACCATCGACAGCAACATCCAGAAGGTAGCCCAGAATTCCCTCAAAGAATGTATTGATACCATCGTCCGCCGCTCGGGCGAGCCCGGTCGGGACGGAGAGGATGCCAACGCCGGTGCGGTGGTGGCGATCAATATCCATAGCGGCGCGATCTTGGCCAGCGCCACCTACCCCACCTATACCCAAACCGAATATGATACCAATTATAATAAATTACTTGCCGACGAAACCAAGCCTCTTTTCAACCGCGCCTTCAACGGCACCTATGCCCCCGGCTCCACCTTCAAGATGGCTTCGGGCATTGCCGCCTTGGAGGAAGGGGTTATCAACGTCAAGGAGCAGATCCGCGATACCGGTATCTTCACCAAATATGCCCCCAGCTATACCCCCCGCTGCTGGGTCTATACCGACTACGGCCGCGGCCACGGCCTGCAAAACATCGTGGATGCTTTGAAAAATTCCTGCAACTATTATTTCTATGAGGTTGCCGACCGCATGGGCATCGATTCCCTCAACCGCTATTGCCGAAAATTGGGAC
>JAFSBD010000246.1 GCA_017442025.1 Clostridia bacterium | reverse complement strand
ATAAAATCAGAAGATATCCTATTGGGAGGACGGGCTGATGATTTATTAAGAAACCAAGAAAGTTGCGGTTTTTTGAAATCAGAATCTCCTTTTGCGCATCCCCAAGATGAATAAGTAGATAAAAGAAGCAGAAGACCGCTGAAAAAGCAGTCTTCTGCATTTTTGTTTTTGGTCGAAGGGAGGAGAAAAAATGGTTTTTAAAAGATTATATTCCGGCGGTAGTTTTGCACCTCAAAAATTAACTCCTTTTCGAACAGAGGTATTGATCTTGTCGATAGAATGTGCAGAGGACCGCTGAAAAAGCAGTTTTCTGCACTTTGTTTTATAGGTGTTCGTTTTTGTAAATGAAAAGGAGAAGAAAATGTATTCAAGAAAAAAACAAAAAATCATAGCGGTTATGGCAATGATCGTCCTTTTGCTTTCGATGTTCGTTTTTCCAGCGGCGGCAGTTGATAATTATGAAAGCGAAAGCAATAATACGGCGTCAACAGCCGATCAAACTTACGATGACTATAACAATTATGGGGTTATATCCACTACAAGTGATGTAGATATGTGGCAGGTAACCTTTAGTCAAAGCGGCATTGCAAATTTTTATTTGGATCCCGGGGCCGGCTGTGATCTGGATCTTTATATCTATGACGGTGGCTATATGGATAATATGGATTATGAACCGATTGTGGCATCTAGAAAAGTAACAGGGTACCCGGAATTGATTCGGATGCGTGTTTATGCAGGATCAAAGTATTATATGAAAATAGTATCTTTTAGTGGGGTATCCTCTGTAAATTATTTGCTTCGAACCAAGTGGTATGCTTTAGGCGATGGAAAACTTTTTACGATTCAATATGGAGAAACATTAGCACCCGGAAAATATAGATATACTGATACAACAGAAGATGCTAATGAAATTCTTTCTAAATTATGGGGAGTAGGTTATGGAGCACAAAACTTTCTTAATAATACATCAAATGCAGCCTATAATGTACTTCCTAATACGGGAATTTTTTATTTAAAGCAACATGGTAATAAAGGAATAATAACTTTTTATAGTAGTTATACCGATAGCTATTCGTATTTGTTGGGTAATTACTCCGGAAGTGCATCTCATGTAAAAGGAATAAATCAGTATAGTGATGGAGCTTTGGCGAACGTTGATCTTATTCTATTGGTGGCATGCCATTCCGGGGCAACAGATGACACCGAAAATAACTACGGTAATTTAGTTGATGCTTTGTTAAGTAAAGGAGCCAGAAATTGCATAGGATGGATTGATTCTGTTGATGTAGAAGATTCAAAAATTTGGTGTTCATATTTTTTTGATGAATTAGTGCGAGGTTCAACTATACAGAAAGCATTAGCATATGCAGATGAAATGATAGGAATAATTTATAGCGAAGACGACCAACGAGAACAACGTGATAGAATAAGAAATCGTTATGTAGGGAGCAGTGCAATAGAAACGACTGTTCTTGCGTAGAAAGGAGATGGCTTTATGAAGAACAAAAAATGGACATGGATCGTAGCGGCAATTGTTGCGGTTGTTTTGATTGCTGGCTTTTCTGTTGTTGGCGTTGTTGAATGGGATCAAGCGGCGCATGAAAAACAACTGGAAGAGAACGACCTATTTTTTGAACGAAAGGATGCCCCAGAAACACGAATGTTTGCGCCCAAAACAGCGAAACAAGGAGAAACAAAAGAGAAGATATTAACCTATAAAAAAACGACGAAGAGCACTAAAGATAACGTTTTAGATATCTATGTAGATGAGGAGCAGGTGGAGTACACTTATAATAAAAACGGAAAACTCGTAGGGATGATTGACCGAAAAGCCATGGATTCAGAAACAGAAACAAAAGGGAAGACGATAACAGAAGAACAGGCAAAAACAATCGCATATCAAAAGGGTATCGAACTTTACGGAGCCGAATTTAAGGCGTTCTCTCTGGAAATATTCCGTAAACAACAGGATACCAGAAACTATTATATTACCTATGCGATTCGTTATGGAGAGAACGGCTATGTTTTGGGACCGGATATAACTTTTACCGTCACGGAAACCGGAGCTTTTTACGGAAGCAGTAATGGGAATACAGATGAATACGCCGCTTTTGATGAGCAATTGTTGAAGAGCTTCACCAAAGCGGACGTTGATGCAGAGGTAGATCGCTTAATAAAAAAACATAACGGCGATTCCATGGAATCCTATGAAATTGATGGATATAGATTAAAATATGAATCCGGTAAATACTATCTGGATGTATCGGTATATTTGGAGTTTATGGTGGATGAAGAGCTTGGAATAACAACTGTTGATATGGAAACTATTCGCTATGAATTTCCCCAATAAGAGTTCATAAACCCCATTCGGGCTCTGCGCGGTTTTAGCGGCGCAGAGCCCGAATTTTTGTTCCTTGCTTCGCATAGATTTTATGGGGTGAATCTATGAATAACCGAAAGTTTTTTCAAAATGCGGCTCTGCTGACCGGCACGGGATTGGTCCTGCGGGCGGCGGGGCTTTTAATGCGGGTATTGCTCGCCAATGTTTTGGGCGAGGAGGGGATGGGGCTTTATTCCCTCACCTTCACCGTTTATAATCTATTTATTACGCTGACCCAATCGGGCATTGCCATCGCCGTTACCCGCCTGGTGGCCCAATACTTAGCATTGCGGGAGAGGGAGCGGGCAAAGGGTGCGTTGCGCGCCTGCCTATTTTGGGCGGCGGTTTTGGGCGGGGCGGGCTGCGGCCTGCTCTTTTTGGGGAGCGATTTTCTGGCCGCCCGCTGGATCGGCAATCCCGATTGCGCCCTTGCCCTCCGAATGTTGGCCTTCTCTCTGCCCTTCATGACGGTTTCGGCTTGCTTTTCGGGCTATTTTCTCAGCCTGCGCCGTGCCGCGCCCGGCTGCATCTCCCAGCTTTTGGAGCAGGCAGTGCGGCTGGCGATCGTGGCCGCCGCCATCTCCGCCTTTCGGGAGCGGGGGTTTGGGGTACTTTTGGGGGCGATCGTTTTGGCTAATACGGTCTCGGAAGGGGCGTCCTGCCTCTATCTGGCCATCCTCAGCCTTCGCCGCCCGCTGGCGGGCAAGGCCGCGCCTTTGCCCAAAGGGAGCATTCGGCGGATCGCCCTGCCGGTGGCCGCCTCCCGCTATCTTTCTACTGCCCTGCATACCACCGAAAATATGCTGATCCCCCTCGCCATCGCCCGCTATACCGGCGATTACTCTTTAGGGCTGGCCCAGTTTGGCGCGTTGAAGGGGATGGCGATCCCCCTGCTCTTTTTTCCCGCCTCCTTTCTCAACGCCCTTTCCTCTCTTTTGGTGCCGGAGGTAACCGATACCTCCGCCCGCGCCGATTGGAAGGCTACCCGCGCTATTGTTCGCAGGGCGCTGGATATTACCGTTGCCCTTTCGGTGATGATCGGGGGTGTCTTTTTGATCTACGGCGATTTTTTGGGCAATACTTTATTTCATAGCCCCACCGCCGCCATGATGCTCAAGGTGCTGGCACCCATTACCCCCTTTATGTATATGGATACCATCGCCGACGGTCTTTTGAAGGGATTGGATCGTCAGGGTAAAACTCTGCGTAATAATACCATCGATTCTACTTTGCGTATATTGTTGATTGCGGTGGCCGTCCCCAATTTCGGTATCAAGGGCTTTTTGGGAGTGATGGTGTTCAGCAATATTTTGGTGGCCTCTTTGAATATGGGCACCCTGCTGAAAACCTGCCGCCTGGGGATGCAATGGAAGGATTGGATCCTGCGCCCCTTGGCGGCCTGCGGGCTGGCGGCGGCAGTCTGGGCGTTATTGCCCTTGCAAGGGACTCTTTGGCGCACCCTTTTGGGGATCGGAGTTTGGTGCGGATGCTATCTGCTTTTTGTCTGGTTGACACTCCCTAATAAAACGGATATAATAAAAGCAGAAAAATCCCTAAGGAGAACAATATGAAACTGAAATTTTTAGGCGCGGCCCATGAGGTTACCGGCTCCTGCACTCTGCTGGAGGCGGCAGGTAAACGCATTCTGATCGATTGCGGCATGGAGCAGGGCGCGGATATTTATGAAAATTGCGCTATGCCCATTTCCCCGGCGGAGGTGGACTTGGTTTTGCTCACCCATGCCCATATCGACCATTCGGGCAAGCTTCCCATGCTGGTTGCCAATGGCTTTGGCGGCCCCATCTATGCCACCGGGGCAACCACTCAGCTTTGCAAGCTGATGCTTCAGGATTCGGCCCATATTCAGGAGCAGGAAGCCCTTTGGCGCAACCGCAAGGCCCAGCGGAGCGGGGCGGCGGAATATGTCCCGCTCTATACGGTGCAGGATGCGCTGAACACCTTGACCTTATTTAATCCCTGCAGTTATCATGCGGAATATGAGGTGGCAGAGGGGATCAAGGTGCGCTTTTTGGATGCGGGCCATTTGATGGGCTCTGCCAGCATTGAGATCACCGTTACCGAAGAGGGGGAAAAGCACGTTTTGCTCTTCTCGGGGGATCTGGGGAATGTGGATCGCCCGTTGATCCGCGATCCCGAAACCCCGACCTACGCCGATACGGTCATTATTGAATCCACCTATGGGGATCGTACCCACGGCCCCCGCAAGGACTATGTCGGCCAGCTTACCGCCGTTTTGCAGGATACCTTCGATCGGGGCGGGAATGTGGTCATCCCTTCCTTTGCGGTGGGAAGAACCCAGGAGTTTTTATATCTCTTGCGGGAGATCAAGGAAAAGGGCTTGGTGCAGGGGCATGAAAATTTCCCCGTCTTTGTCGATAGCCCCTTGGCCGCTGAAGCTACCAAGGTCTATTTCGGGGATCTGGCGGAATATTATGACGAAGAGATGCTGGATCTGATCCGCAGAGGGATCAATGTTTTGGAATTCCCCGGCTTGCAGATCTCGGTTACCGCCGAAGAATCTATGGCCATCAATGAGGATCAACGCCCGAAGGTGATCCTTTCGGCCAGCGGAATGTGCGAAGCGGGGCGGATCCGCCACCATCTCAAGCATAACCTTTGGCGGGCGGAGAGCACCATCCTCTTTGTCGGCTTTCAGGCGGAAGGAACGGTCGGCCGCCTGCTCCAGGATGGGGCAGAGGCAGTCAAGCTCTTTGGGGAAACGGTGCAGGTGCGGGCGAAGATCGCCACCATGGACGGCATCAGCGGCCATGCCGATCAGCAGATCATGCTCCGCTGGCTGGAGGGGCTGAAGGAGCATCCGCCCAGAGTGTTTGTCAACCATGGGGATGATACCGTCTGCGATACCTTTGCGGCGGTCATTACTCAGAAGTTGGGCTATCCCGCCACCGCTCCCTATAACGGCGCGGTCTATGATGTTCGCACCGGGGCGTTGCTGGTGCCCGGCAACCGCATTCGGTTGGAAAAGAAGGCCGGGCGGGTCAAACGCAATGAATCGGTCTTTGAGCGGTTGATGCTGGCGGGCAAACGGTTGATCGCCACCATCGAGAAGTGCCGCGGCCGCACCAATAAGGAACTCAACCGCTTTGCGGAAGAAATTAATAAATTAGCGGAAAAATACGAGGATTAAAAGGGAAATCTCTCGATCAGGCTTTATCGCCCGGTTGAGAGATTTTCTTAATTTAGGCGATATGCCTTTGGCCGGATATGCCAAAGGCTCGATATATTGGCCATAGGCAAATTCGATATAATTTTGCAAGCAAAATTTCGATATGATATTCATTCCTTCTCGCTTTTGAGTCCTCTCAAAAGCATTGCGAAGACGCAGTCTATATCGAACTTTCCCCCTCTTTCCTTTGGCAAGAGGGGGAGTATATCGAAAATTCCGAAGGAATTTATATCGATGCCAAGTGTCCTTTAGGCACTTGGCAAAAACACGCGCAGTTTTTTTCGTTTGGGCGCATAGGATATACCAATAAAGGAGGGATTTTGATGCCCGAGGTATATCTTTCGCCCTCGCCCCGCCATTTTAACCGAGGCTACGGAACCTTCGGAACGGAAGAGGAGCGGATGAATCTGATCGCCGATGTGGTGGAGCTGGAGCTGACTCGCAACGGAATTACCACTGCGCGGAATAACCCCGCCTACGATCTCCAAACGGTGGTAGCCGATGCCAATGCCAATAATTCCGATATCTATGTTGCCATCCGCTCGGTCTATTGCGACCCCGGCGAGGGCGGTGCGCGGATCTTCTATTACCGCCCCAATACCAACGGCCAGCGATTGGCCGAGGATATCTATGCTTTTTTGGCACCGATTACCCAAAGCGAGGATCGGGGGGTGCGGGAAGGGGAGAGCGCCTATGGCGGTCTGGGTTATTATGAACTGCGCCGCTCCCGCATGCCTGCGGTGATCGTTGAGGTGGGTTGCCATGGAAATCCGCCCGATGCGGATTTTATCGTCCGCAACGTTTATCAGATCGGGGTGGCCATCGCCCAGGGGATCCTGCAATATTTCGGACTGCCCTTTACTCCCGATACCCCTGAGGAACAACAACGGTTGGAAAATGAATATAATAATGTATATTTATGAATAATATACATTTGTTGCACGGGGTGTTTTATGCAGAAAACGGGTGAATAATGGCTTGAAATATACATTTTTGTGCATAGTATATAGGGCGTGATGGGAATATTTGTTGTATTTTATGAGAAAAATATGAATATTCCCCTTGACAACACGCATATTATGCACTATAATGTTGATACAATCCAAAAAATAATATGAAAAGAGGATAAACTAATGAATATGAAAAAGATTTTATGCCTGGTTCTGGCACTGATGATGACCGTCTGCTGCCTGGCCGCCTGCGGTACTGCGAAAAATGATGAGTTGGTAATGGCTACCAACGCAACATTCCCTCCCTATGAGTATATGGAAGGCGATGAGTATAAGGGTATCGATATCGACCTGGCTCAGGCGATTGCCGATAAGCTCGGCAAAGAGCTGGTCATTGAGAACGTGGAGTTCGGCACCATCGTTGCCGGTGTTGAGACCGGTAAGTATGATGTGGGTATTGCCGGTATGACCATTACCGATGAGCGTAAGGAGCAGGTAAACTTCTCTGATTCCTATGCAACCGGCGTTCAGGTTGTTATCGTTAAGGACGGCGGCAAGGTCAAGACCTTGGATGATCTGGCAGGTGCTGATATCATGATCGGTGTTCAGCAGGATACCACCGGCCATATCTATGCCTCCGATACCGTTGAGAACGGTGGCTACGGCGAAGATCATGTTACTCCCTACCTCACCGGTGCGGATGCTGTTGAAGCGCTCAAGAGCGGTAAGGTTCAGGCTGTTATTATCGATCAGGAGCCTGCAAAGGAATTTGTTAAGGTGAATGAAGGTCTTTCCATCCTGGAAGCAGAATGGGCTGTTGAGGATTATGCCATCGCCATCAATAAGGAAAATACCGAACTGCTGGAAGCTGTGAATAAAGCATTGGCAGAAATGAAAGCCGATGGTTCTATGGATAAGATCATCGCGAACTACATTAAAGCAGAGTAATCATTTAAGCAACGTAAAACGGGGCGCATAGGCGCCCCGCTTTTTCGCTGTATTAAGGAGAAATAAAACGTGGATAAATTAGTTCTTTGGTTCCAGCAAAGCTGGGCAGATTTCTACGCCGATTTCTATAAGGTTTTTATTAAAAGCGATCGGTGGCTTTCCCTGGTCAAGGGCTTGGGTGCCACCCTGCAGATCACTTTTTTTGCCCTGCTGATCGGATTGTTGATCGGTATTCTCGTTGCGGCGGTGCGCTCTACATATGATAAGAACAAAGAAACCATGGCTAAAAAAGGCGGGTTTGGTTGGTTTTTGATGCGCTTGGGGAATGGGATCTGCAATCTCTATCTCACCATTTTCCGAGGCACACCGGTAGTTGTTCAATTGATGATCTTTTATTTTATCATCTTTGCCACCTCCCGCAACGGTATTTTGGTTGCTACCATTGCTTTCGGTGTTAATTCCGGTGCATATGTGGCGGAAATTTTCCGCAGCGGTATCGTCTCGGTGGATAACGGGCAATTTGAAGCGGGCCGTTCTTTGGGATTCAGCTATCTGCAAACGATGATCCATATCATCATCCCTCAGGCGTTCAAGACGGTGTTGCCTACCCTTTGTAATGAGTTTATCGTTCTTTTGAAGGAAACCTCGATTGCCGGTTATGTGGGCGTTATTGACCTGACCAAGGCGGGCGACATTATTCGCGGCCGCACCTTTATGGCGTTTATGCCCTTGATCGCGGTGGCGTTGGTTTACCTGGTTATGGTTATTATCCTGACCGCGTTGGTGCGTAAACTGGAGAGGAGGTTGCAGAAGAGTGAGCGATAATATTATTAAAGTTCAAGGCTTAAAAAAACACTATCGGGGCGGGAAGATCCGTGCGCTGGATGGGGTTGATATCGATATTAAGCGGGGCGAAGTGGTTGTTGTTATCGGGCCTTCGGGCAGCGGTAAATCCACCCTGTTGCGCTCCTTGAACCTCCTGGAAACGCCCACCGACGGTGCCGTTATCGTGGATGAAGTGGATATCAGCGACCGCAAGGTCAATATCAATATTCATCGGCAGAAGATGGGGATGGTATTCCAGCATTTCAACCTCTTTCCCCATATGACCATTTTAAAAAATATGACCATTGCTCCCATGAAGCTGAAAAAGATGCCGAAGGAAGAGGCAGAAAAGAAAGCGATGGAGCTCTTGAAGCGGGTCGGGTTGGAAGACCGCGCCAATGCTTATCCCAGCCAGCTTTCGGGCGGGCAGAAGCAGCGGGTGGCGATCGTTCGCGCGCTCTGCATGGATCCCGATGTGATGCTCTTTGATGAGCCCACCTCCGCTCTGGATCCCGAGATGGTCGGCGAGGTTTTGGACGTTATGCGGGATCTGGCCAAGGGCGGCATGACCATGGTGGTGGTTACCCACGAAATGGGCTTTGCCCGCGAGGTGGGAAGCCGCGTGGTATT
>JAFSBD010000245.1 GCA_017442025.1 Clostridia bacterium | reverse complement strand
TGGCCGAGCAGTATATGGACTCGGAGGACTGGGAATCTGCCCAGCGCAAGATCAACCAGATCCTGCTGGAGAACGTCAACTGCCCCGAGGGCAAATGGCTTGCCAAGCGGTGCGCCAAGCAGGCGAAAAGCGATTTGGAGCTTTTAAATAAATGGACCGATTTTACCGCGGAAGATTCCAGGCAGATCGGCGAGATGCTGGGCTATTCCTCCCCCAAGTTTGCGCGGCGGATCATTGATCTCTTTTTGGAGCATTGCTACGGCAATTCCTTCGAACGCGATCTCACCCTCTCCAACGTTTTAGAGGATATTCTGCCCTATGCCTGCAACGAGGCGATCTACAGCCCCGAGCAGTTGGAGAAAAAGATCTCCTATGCCTTTGAGCAAACCATCCAATATCAAATGTCGATTTCTTTCGATTATTTGATCGAGCATATGCTGCAGCCCCATGAGGTCGATCGGTACATCGACTATTTGGCGCGCTTTGCCGAAGCGGCCGATCCTGCCCTTGCGTTGGAGTATTATGAAAAGATCCTGGAGGTGGACCCCTCCAACGAGGATTACCTGCTCCTGCGGTTGGGTGCGGCGGTAGACGCCGATGAGCCCCTGGAGGTGACCCAACCTGCCTTGGAAGCCCTTTTGCGCTACACCGAGGATACCGATCAGATTGTTACAATGATCGCCGACTCCCTTTGCAAGGACGAGACCACCAACGATAAAAAGAGCGACTTCTTTAAGGCGTTGCTGGGCTACCACTCCGAGGGTGCCTTTGCACTGAAGGGTCAGATCGCCCGCTATGCCGCGCGGTTGCTGAAATGCTCCCTTTGGGAACATGCCAAAACCTACTTCTATCTGCTGATCAGCCTGAACCCCAACGATGCCGAGGCCTATTTAGGGCTGGTGATGGTGCGGCTGCAGGCCACCTGCGAGGAGGAGCTGTATTTAAAGAAAGAGGAGATCACCGCCATCCCCGAATATGAAAAGGCCATCGACCTTTTCAATAAGCAGGGCAATACCGACCGCGCCAAGGCGCTGTTGAGCGTAAATGAAAAGCAAAAGCAGCACAAGGCCGCGGTCAAGCTGGGGATCATCCTTGCGATCATCGCCGCCATCGTCGTTGCGGGCTATTTCATCATCACCCATATCATGGACAGCATTAAATACGATCCCGATCAGGTGGAGATCTCTTATAATCAAACCGGGTCGAATATTCCCTACGTTTACGAGGTTCCGCTGACGCTGAAAAACAGCGCGGATCAAGCGATCCGCGAGATCAAGCTGGATTTGCTGTTTACCGATTCCGAAGGGAATCAGCTCCTGGAAAGTGAATACACCGTCAGTTGGCTGAACGCCGAGAGCGAAGGCACAACCACGCTGGATCTCAGCGCACGGGATTTGGATATTCTTTCTGCCCATTCCTATGCGGCAACGGGGATCGAGGTGACGGTTACGCATCTGATCTTCGAGGACGGCGAGGAGGTATCGGCCAACAACACCTTTACCCTGAAAAAGGCGGAGAGCGCCGAAGAGACGGGCTCTCGGTTGGGCGAGACGGTGGATGCCTTTATCAGCGATCTGCGCAAGGTGGATCTCGGCTCATCCGACTATCAAACGGAGCTGGCGAACATCACCACCAAGCTGGATGCCGTTTGGGCGGAGGTCTGTGCCTCGGAGGAGCAGCTTCAAAAGCTCTACGACGGCGCCGAGGCGCTGGTGGAGGAACAGGAATACGAAAAGGCCGTTTTGATCTTTGGCCTGCTCTCCTCCGCTTCCTATTCCGACAGCACCAACCGCCTCTCTGACATCACCCGCCTGGCCGAAGCCCAATACAAGGTGCATTTGGGCGCAGAGGTGCGGGAGGTTTACCCCGGCACCATGACGCTGGCAGACGGAACGGAATTTATCCTGACCCGCACCGCCTTTGAGGTAGAGGAGCTGCTGGCGGGCAGTGACGCGGAGAGCAAGCTGCAGCTCGGCGATCTGCTTTACATGATCGACGAGACCCCCATCCAATCCTACGATTGGAGCTTCCATTTCCAAACCTACGCCCCCAACCTGAAGATCGGGGATACCGTAACCGTATACTTCTATCGCAACGGTGCGGAGCAATCGGCCGAGATCATCCTCACCGAGGAGCCCACCGAATACTATTATTAAAAGGAGACGAAACCATGGGAAATATCATTATCGAATGTCCCGCCTGCCAAAAGGCGATCCGCGCAAGCACCGGTCCGTTTGCTAAAAAAAGCATCCGTTGCACCTGCGGCTTTCTTCTGGACGTTAAGCTGGAGCGCATGGCCGAGGAGACCTGCCCCCATTGCGGCAACAACGTTGTTTACGACCGCAAGAATAAGGAAGGCGCCACCTGCCCCGTTTGCCGCAATAAGATCCATGCGGCCTCGGAGCAGGTAGAGATCTCCTGCCCCTCCTGCA
>JAFSBD010000244.1 GCA_017442025.1 Clostridia bacterium | reverse complement strand
CGCTCGGAGCGGTCGAAAAATCAATGGGCGCAGAGTATCCCCTGTGCCGCCCGCCTTCTCTTTCCTGCGAACTTCCAAAACCGCCCCTTACCGCCGCCCATCGGGCGGCTCTAATTAAAAGAACGCCTCGCGCAATGCGCAAGGCGTTCTTTCATTTTATCACTCCCGGCATCTTGCCCGCGCAAGGCAGGCGGCCGAGGTCAGGGTGAGGAAGAAAAAGAAAAGGAGCGCGCCGGTGATGATGGCACCGACCACGCTGGTTGCGGCGAAGGGGATGCCGAGAAGGATCACCGCCGCAAGAATTGCGCCGATCGCGCCAAAGAGCAGGGCATGGAGCGGGGTGCAGTTGCGCTCCGCGCCGCATCCGCAGCATCGGCCGGTGGCAAGGGTGATGGCCAAGAAGCCGATGGCTACGCCCAAAACCACCCAAAGAAAGGCGGGGGTAACGGTGATGACGGCCGTGATCTGCAGGAAGGCAGTAACGATCCCGAGGATCAGGCTACCCACCAAAGCCAAAAGCGTGCAGTTGCTTCTGCAATCGCAATTACATAATGACATAAGGATTCACCTCCGCTTTATTCTATGCGGAAGGGGAGAGAATGGGTTACAAAATAATGGGCCGCTCGAGAACCACCGTATCGGTATTTTTCGGATCCATCGATCCGCTTTCGGTAACAAATACCACCGCATCCTCCGATACGGCCAGATGATGCAAGGTGCCGGCGCAGACATTATAGGCAATATTTTTTTGCAATGCAACGGTTTGGGGGCCGCCCTCTTCCAGGGTCAGCAAGGTTGCGGTTCCTGAAAGGAGAACAAAGATCTCATCGGTATCATTATGCCGTTTCATTTGGGTGATCTCGCCGAAGGAATACTGCGCGCTTGGGGTGATAAAGGCGCATTTGAATTGGGGATTTTGAACCACCGGACAAAAGCCGGGCGCGGTTATAGGAAGGGTAGTAACCATAAATATTCACCTTTCAAAAAATCAGTTCTAATTGGGATTTGCGGAATTGCTTGGGGGTAAGGGCCGTTTGTTGCTTGAAAATTTTAATGAAATAAGCAGAGGAGTTAAACCCGCATTTCCAGGAGATGGTATTGATATCCAGGTCGGTGGTGATCAGCAGGTTTTTTGCCATGCGGATGCGGTAATACTGCAGGTATTGATTTAATGTTTTGCCGGTAGACTGCTTGACCCGCTGGCTGATATAGTAGGGGTGGTAGTGAAGGGCTTTGGCGATCCTTTCGTTGGAGAGGGTGGGATCTTGATAATTTTTATGAACAAAATCCATGATCGCCCGGATCAGAGGGGATTCCTGATCAGAGGCACTCTCCCGCAGCAGCTCAAAAAGGCACCATTTGAGCATGGCCGAGCCGGTTTCGCGGTAATAGGTTTTTTTGGTGAGAAAATTGCGGCTGATCTTTTTCAGCGATTCATATAATTGGGGAGCGGCCATCACCATCCCTTTGGAAAACTCCACGGGCAGATCATAGCGCAGAACTCGCTCGGGCTTGAAATTTTTTTCGGTGGCGGTGCCAAAGGAATCTTTTAGATGGGCATAGGTATGGATCAGGTCGAAATCAAAGATCATGATCTGAAGGGGTGTGCCGTATTCAATAAAAAATTGGTAGTGGGATTTCGGGGGCAGAAAAATAGCGATATTGGGTGAATAGGGGTAGGAATTGCCATCGATCATAATGCTTCCGCTGCCGTCTTTGATATAAAATAAGCGGCAATCGTAGCAAATACTTGGCACGGTTCGCATATGGGTAAACTCATGGATGCGGGCGTAGCGGATATGGGGATTGATTTCGGCAAGGGTCATGATGGCACCTTCTTTGTTTTGTTATATTTTATTTCACTTTTTTGGTACATTGTAGCACAGAGAAGTTGTAAAATCAATATTAGAGGAGAAGAAAGATGAAATTTTTTGTTGGATACCAAATTACCGATGCACCGCTGATCGAAGAAATCATAAAGCATAAGGACCGAATCGGCGAGGTTTATTTTTCTTGGGGCAATTATCCCAACGGACGCAACAGTGCCTTGCGGCAGGTGGGGCTTACGCCCTGGGAGGCGCAGGCGCGCCAGGAGCAGGATCTGCAGAAACTTGCGGATGCGAAGATTCCTTTAAACCTTCTTTTCAATGCGATGTGCTACGGCGCAGACAGTCAATCCCGCGCATTTTTTGAAGGGATCGGCGATACGGTGGATTATCTGCGCGGGCGTTACGGCCTGGCCTCGGTTACCACCACCTCTCCTTTGATCGCTTTATTTTTAAAAAATAACTTTTCGGACCTGGAGCTGCGCGCTTCGGTGAATATGGAGATCGGCACCGTCGAAGGAATGGATTATATGAAGGATACCTTCGATAGTTTCTATTTAAAGCGGGAGCTCAACCGCGATCTTGCTGCCATCAAAGAGCTGAAAGGCTGGTGCGATGCCCATGGCAAAAAGCTCTATGGCTTGGCAAACAGTGGATGCCTGAATTTCTGCTCCGCCCATGTTTTTCATGATAATCTGGTGGCCCATGAGGCAGAGATCGCCAAAATGGATAATGGCTTTGCCTTTGAAGGCGTCTGCCGCAAGCATCTCAAAGAAAATCCTTTCGCCGTCTTGGAACGCACCTCTTTTATCCGCCCTGAGGAGATAAGCCTATATGAGGGATTATTTGAGGCGATGAAATTAGCCACCAGAGTAAGCCCCATACCGGTGCGAATATTAAAGGCTTATATGGACGGAAGTTATTCCGGAAATACACTGGATTTATTAGAGCCAAACCATGCGGGAATTTTTTATCCGCAGGTTTTGGAAAACAGCCGGATCGAATGTAACGTAGTAAATGAAAGATTGCAATATGCCAATCTTAATAATGCAATGATTCAATTGGAGGAATAATCATGTTGACCAGTGAAATGATCAAAAAAGCCGCCTTGGAGGCGGGGGCCGATGCCTGCGGGATCGGGCCGATAAGCCGCTTTGAGGGCGCACCGCCCGAGATGGATCCTCGGCGGTTGTTCCCCGGCGTTAAAAGTATTATCGGGTTTGTTTTCCGCATTCCCCGCGGCGTTCAGCGGGGCATTGAGGAGGGTACTCAATTTTATCAATATCCTTCGATGGCCTATGGCGGAATCAATGAAATTTATGCTCCTGCGGTGCTTTACCATGTGGGTAAGGTAATTGAGGATGCAGGGTATGAAGCGGTAGTCTATCGTAATACCGGCGCCCGCGGGGTTGTCTCGGATATGGACGGTACCCCCGGCAATACCTTATCCCCCGAAGAGCAGATCGAGGTGAGCCAGCATGCCAAGGGCAAAACAGCCCACCATCGGAGCGTGCAGTTTACCCGCGAAGTTGCGGACGGCAAGAGCCCCCCGGATCTGCAGTTCCAATTCCGCCTGGCGGCGGTTGCCTGCGGCCTGGGCGAGATCGGCTGGAGCAAGATGCTTCTGACTCCTGAATTCGGTCCGCTGCAGCGGGTGGCCTTTATCTTCACCGATGCCGAGCTGGAATACGACGAAATGTATAACGGCGAGCCCCTTTGCCGCAAGTGCGGCGCTTGCGTTCGCGAGTGCCCCGGTGGGTGCATCCCGCCCATCAACTCCGGTAAAAAGATTACTGTTAACTTAGCAGGAAAGATCTGCGAGTGGGGCGATATCGATATGTGGCGTTGCTATGCCTTCTATACCCATG
>JAFSBD010000243.1 GCA_017442025.1 Clostridia bacterium | reverse complement strand
GGGAAGAGCACAACCGCCATCAACCTTTCCTATGTTTTGGCCGAGGCGGGCAAAAGAGTTGTTTTGATCGATGGCGATTTGCGCCTTCCTTCTATTGCGAAAAAAATGCAGATGGAAACAATGGTTGGTCTGACCGATTGCTTAAAAAACAGTTACGCAGAGCAATTCACTGTTTATGAGTCGGAGCAGATGGCCAATTGGTGTATTCTTCCTTCGGGAGCGCTTCCGCCCAACCCTTCGGAATTATTGGGGTCTAAGCGGATGCATCGGGTGTTGACCACCTTATCCCGCGATTACGATTATATCATTGTAGATCTTCCGCCGGTCAATCTGGTTTCAGATGCGTTGGCTATTTCCAAGTATCTAACAGGAATGGTTGTCGTTGTCCGTGAGGATTATACCGAGAAGAAGGAATTGGAGAATTGTATGCGTCAGCTGGAACTTTCCGACATTAATGTTCTTGGATGCGTGTTGAATGGATCGAAAAACAGTTCTGCCAAATATGGTCGGTATGGTTATAGAAAATAAAGAGGAATAAATATGATTGATTTTCACAGTCATATATTACCCCGGATGGACGATGGAAGCCAAAGCATTGAAGAAAGTGTGGCATTGCTTCGTCTGCTGGCAGAGCAAGGAATTAAAAAGGTGGTGGCAACGCCCCATTTTTATGCCGACGATGAGTCGGTAGAGGCGTTTTTAAAACGACGCAAAGCGACCTATGAAAAATTAAAGCAGGCATACTCCTCGGATCTGCCTGCTTTGGTGCTTGGGGCGGAGGTAAGATATTATCAAGGCATTAGCAGAATGGAAGACCTGAAGGCCCTTTGTATTGAGGGGACGAACTTGCTTCTTTTGGAGATGCCGACTTCTCGCTGGACCGATTATACCCTGCGTGAGTTTCAGGAACTTTGCTGCAGGGGGAATCTGCAGATCATTCTGGCGCATGTGGAACGTTATCTTGGAATGCAGAGCAGAGCGGTTCGCGATCAGTTGGAGCAAAGCGATATTCTGATGCAGGTCAATGCGGATCTATTTGCTTCTGTCGCAAGCCGAAGAAAGGCGTTAAAGCTTTTAGGCGAACAGAGAATTCATTTAATCGGCTCGGATTGTCATGGTTTAACATACCGTCCGCCGCAGATCGGTAAGGCGATCCGATATATCCGTAAAAAATTCGGTGAAGAGTTTTTGGAAGCGTTTGCCGAATTCGAAGAGAATCTTTTGGATCATAAAGCATAGTTGCTTTTTTGATAAATACATTTTTTCTATTTTAGAAAGGATCGAAAGAAATGAAAAGAGTATTAGCAGTATTCATGGTTATGGTGATGGCGTTCGCAATGGCACTTCCCGCTGTTGCGGCAGACAATTTTGTCAAAAGTCCTTCCGGCAATCCTGCTCCCGAAGTGGAAAAGGTTGAGCCTGCCGATAAGGACTGTACGGTCGAGATCGTTATCACCCCTTACGTCGATCGTAATGATCTGGACACTGAAAGCCGCGATGAGATCGAAAAGGCTTATGATACGATCAAGAATAATAAAGCGGGTTCTTCTTTGGGAGAAACATTGAAAAAGTTGGGAACCAAAGAGCATCCCGTTGATGCTTTGGCCATCAGCGATCTGTTTGATTTGGATTATACCAATTGCGATGGGCATGCGGAGCATGGTTCCGTTCAAATTCATCTTTCTGCCGAAACCTTAGATCATTTTGTAGGCCTCCTGGTTTATGTGGACGGTGAATGGATGGTCGTGGAAGGCGCAGAGGTTGATAAAAAAGAATCGAACTTGAAGTTTCT
>JAFSBD010000242.1 GCA_017442025.1 Clostridia bacterium | reverse complement strand
GATTCTTCATGCCGACGGGAATATCCAGACCGCTGGCGGTAAGACGATGCTGCTGATTCTCTGCCGAGCGGGCACCGATGGCAACATAGGAAAGAAGGTCATTGAGATAGCGGTAATTTTCGGGATACAGCATCTCATCGGCACAGCTGAAGCCATAATCCGCCATGGCACACATATGGATATCGCGAATGGCCAGAATACCCTTGAGCATATCGGGCTTTTCATTGGGATCGGGCTGATGAAGCATACCCTTATAGCCGTCACCGGTGGTACGAGGCTTATTGGTATAGATGCGGGGAACGATCATGATTTTATCCTTCACCCGATCCTCCAGGCGGCGCAGGCGGCCGATATAATCCATGACCGGCTCTTTACTGTCGGCCGAGCAGGGGCCGATCACCAGCAAAAAGCGATCACTCTCGCCGGTGAATATTTTTTTCAATTCATCATCCAGTTGCTCCTTGATCTTTTGCATGGCATCGGTTACGGGATATTGCTCTTTGATCTCCTTGGGGATCGGTAATTTATGGTGGAATGTCATACTCATTTAAGGTTCACCTCTCATTTATCAAACCACACCCGGCGTTTGGTGGAAATACGCATCATTTCCCGCATTTCATCTACATTTTCTGTTACCAGGCAATTGCGCAACTGCTGAAATTTATCCATAAAAATATCCATCTGCTCTAATAAAGCCGGTTTATTCATCATAAAAAGTTCGCTCCACATTGCATCGTTGATCTTCGCAATGCGGGTGAGATCGCGGAAAGAATCGCCGGTATAGGCCTCCAAACTCTTCTTATCATGGCAACACATCAGCGTTACCGCAATGCAGTGGGTAAGCTGGGAAAGGTAGGCGATCATTTCATCATGCTCTTCGGGCGATAGGCGGGAAACTGAGCGAAACCCAAGTTCTCTGCCCAACTCCTCGCAAAGGGCGATGGCAGGCTCTGTATTCCTCTCAGTGGGAACAACGATATAGTTTGCGCCCTCGAAAATGCGGTCGTCGCTGTTTTCAACGCCATAGACCTCCCGCCCTGCCATAGGGTGCGCGGCGATGAATTCCACATCCTCTCGCAACATTTCCTGCACCTTGCCGACAATCGCGCCTTTCACGCCGGTAACATCGGTGAGAATTGTACCGGGGCGCAGCAGATGCTGATTGGCTTGGATCCATTCCAAAAGAACCTTGGGATATAAGGCAAAAACGATCAGTTCTGCCCGTTGCAGAACCTCAGGGTCAACGGCAGTGGTACCGTAGTCGATGATCCCATGCTCCAGGGCATAGTCGATGGACGATTGCTCCAATGTTATCGCTTCCACATGGTAGCCCTTCTTTTTCAAGGCTTTGGCATAACTGCCGCCCAAAAGGCCTAGGCCAATAATTAAAATATTGGTGTTTGCATTTTTATTTAACTTCAACAATATCAACCTCGATCCCTAAATCGGATATTTTTTCAAAAAAGGCAGGCATACTTTTTCTTACTGCCTCTGCCCCATCAATCAAACCGCCGATGCGGGTGCAAAGCACCGCCATCGCCATCACAATCCGATGATCGTTATGGCCCCAAAGGGGCTGATTCGGCGCAGAAAATGTTCCGCTATGGACCACGATCTCATTTTCAAAAAGATCCACCTGAACGCCGCATTTTTTTAGTTCCTCCGCCATCGCGGCACCGCGATCGCTCTCTTTGATCTTCAGCCGCGCCGCATCGGTGAAGCGCGCGCCATGGAAGGCCGCCGCCATCGCCATCAAAATTGGCCCAAGGTCGGGACAATCCGCCAAAGAAAGGGTGGGCGTTCCTTTTTGGATCTCCTTAAAATAATCCATATAGACCCGATCCCCCTGCAAGGAATCTTCTTTTAAGCCGCGCACTTCCACATGCCCGCCCAAAAGATTGAGAGCATCCAGAAATGCGGCATTGGAATAATCCCCCTCTACCGCAAGATCGCACGGAGCGCCGCCTTGCGCTGATAGGATCAATTGATCCTCCCCTTTCCATCCTACCGAAAAACCGAAACTTTTCAGCGCAGAAAGGGTGAGATTTATATAGGAGCGGCTTTCAATTTTACCCTTCAGCATGATAACACTCTCGCCATCGCAGCAAAGCAAGGCAAATATCAAGCCGGTAATAAACTGGCTGCTGACGCTTGCATCCAAGGTATATTCCCCCGCCGCAAGCTTTCCGCAAACCTCAATTTTATCCTCTTTGCGCACAAAGGAAAAGCCTTTCTCTGCGCAAAGTGTTTCATAAACGTTTAAGGGGCGTTCCATCAGCCGGGCACTTCCCTTTAATACAGCCTTTTCTCCGCTCAAGAGGCAAAGGGGAAGCATAAAGCGAAGGGTGCTGCCGCTTTCGCGGCAAAGCAGATCTTCTTGGGGCTTAAGAGAAGCCGTTCCCGAAACAGTCACACAATCTCCCTCGCAGGAAACATCTACCCCCAAAGCACGCAAGCAATCAATAGTGGCCAGAATATCCTGAGAATACTCCACCCCCGAGATCACGCTTTTTCCTTGAACCAATGCCGCCGCAATCAGATAGCGGTGGGTCATGCTCTTGGAGGACGGCGCTTGCACCGCACCGCAAGCGGTGCCGGGCTTGATCTCAACCTGCATAATGGGCCTCCAGATAGTCGATGGCCGCTAAATAGCCTTTGGTTCCGTGGCCGCAGATGGTCTGAACGCAGGCGGCGCGGATATAGCTGATTTGCCGAAAGTCCTCCCGCTTGCTGACATCCGAGATATGCACCTCAACCGTTGGCAAGCCTACAGCCTTTACAGCATCTAAAAGTGCCACGCTGGTATGAGTATAGGCGGCAGGATTGATAACAATCCCATCCATCTTTCCATAAGCGCCTTGAATGGCATCCACCAAGTCACCTTCATGGTTGGACTGGTAAAATTCCACTTCAATCCCCTTTTTGGTGCAATAATCCCCGATCATTTTCACCAGAGTCTCATAGTTTTCCTTCCCATAGATCCCCGGCTCGCGGATACCAAGCATATTTAAATTCGGTCCATTAATTATAAGCAGCTTCATACATTCATTTCCTTTATAATTTCATCGCAGATCGCATTCAATTCCACCGCAGGTGAAACCATATGGTCTGCAATTTGGCAATAACGATCATAACGCTCTGCATAGCGCCGCTCCAGCAACACCCGATCCTTGGAAAGGGGGCGATCATCGCTGATAGCCAGCAACTCCAAGGGGCGATCCAAAAAGAACAATCTGCCGTTTTTACGCAAATTTTTAACATTCTCATCTCGCAGGATCGCACCGCCGCCGGTTGCGATAATGCAACCGTTGCGGGAGGCAATCTCTTCGCGGATCACCGCACTTTCCAGATCCCGAAAAGCCCTCTCCCCATCCGCTTCAATAATTTCGGCAGGGGTTTTTCCATACCGCGCGCAGATGACTTCGTCTGTATCGATAAGAGGGCGCCCCAACTGCTCTGCCAGCCGTTTGCCAACGGTGCTCTTCCCGCATCCGGGCATACCAATTAAAACGATATTTTCCTTTTGCGCCAATATTTTCCGATAGATTGCAACGATTTTTTCCTCCTCAATAGAGGTATTCAGAAAAAACTCTACTGCACAGACCGCCTGCGCCACCAACATCAATAAGCCGCCTGCAACAGGGATATTTCTTTCCTTGGCCGCAAGAACCAATTCGGTACGCAACGGGTTATAGATCACATCCGCAACCCCCTCCAGCGCTGCAAAGGAAGAAAAATCCAAGGGAACAGAATGAAGGTCCGGGAACATCCCGCAAGGGGTGGTATTCATAATAATCTGCGTGTCTCGCTGGGTTACGTAAGCCTCTTCATAGGTCATTCCACCCTTCCCCGAGCGGGAAACGATATGGATCTCTGCCGCACCCAGTTCTTTTGCAAGGGATTGGGCGGTTTTGGAGGTGGCTCCGCTTCCTAAAATCAAAACCTCTTTACCGGTGAGGGTAATCTCATGATAGGAAAGCAGGGCGCGCATTCCCAAAACATCGGTATTATAGCCATAAAGTTTACCCTCACGGTTAACGATGGTGTTGACCACGCCGATATCCTTGGCGCGGGGGCTGATCTCATCCAGATAAGGGATCACCGCCTGCTTATAGGGGATGGTAACATTGATGGCGCAAAAATCCCGCGCCTTCATAAAGCCATCCAGATCCTCGGGAGCAATTTCTTTTAGTTCGTAAGTATAATCGGCAAGCATTTCATGAATTTCTTTGGAAAAGCTATG
>JAFSBD010000241.1 GCA_017442025.1 Clostridia bacterium | reverse complement strand
GCCAGACGACTGCGCGGGTAAAGCGCAAATATCCCCGAAGCATCTTGGTTGTCTGTGGCTGTTTTGCCCAGGTTGCACCGCAATCCGCCGCATCTTTGGAAGGTGTTGATATTGTTTTGGGCACCTCCAACCGTAAAGATATCGTATCATATATCCATACATTTATGAAGGAAGGCAAACAGATCGTCGCCGTTGATAACTGCGGCACCTTGGAAAAAGAAGAGATTCATACCTTTGCCGAAAAAACAAGGGCCGTTCTTAAAATCGAAGACGGTTGTGAGAATTTTTGCTCCTATTGCCTGATCCCCTTCGCAAGAGGGCGTATCCGCTCTAAACCCCTGAATGTGATCCGCAAGGAAACAACCGCATTGGCAAAGGCGGGTTTTCATGAAATTGTCTTGACCGGCATTCACCTGGCCTCTTATGGAAAGGAAAACGGTGAGCCTTGCTTGGAGAAGGCCATTTTGGAGGTTGCGTCCGTCCCGGGAATTCAGCGCATCCGCCTGGGTTCTTTAGAGCCACGAATCATCACTCCGGAATTTCTCAATAAAATCAAAGATATTCCGTCCTTATGCCCCCACTTTCATCTTTCCCTCCAAAGCGGTTGCGATAAAACCCTCGAAGCCATGAACCGCCACTATACCACGCGGGATTATGAAAAGGCAGTAGAACTTCTGAGAAACACCTTCAACAATTGTTCCATTACCACCGATATCATTGTGGGTTTCCCCGGTGAGACTGAGCAGGATTTTGAAGAAAGTTTAGCGTTCGCAAAAAAGATCGGGTTTGCAAAGATCCATATTTTCCCCTATTCCTCTCGCGAAGGGACCCGCGCAGCCAAAATGCCCGACCAACTCACTAAAGCTATTAAAGCAGAGCGTGTGGATAGAATGGAGAAAATTGAGCTGGAAAACCGTTTGCGATTTTGGAATGCAATGATCGGCTCAACGCAAATAATCCTCCCAGAAGAGGAAAAAGAGGGGTGCATCAGCGGCGTAACCGCCAATTACTGCCCGGTGCGATGGAAAGGCATCTTGCAAAGCGATGCCGTTACAGTAAAAATTATCGATGCAGACGATAAGGGATTAATCGGTGAAATTATATAAAAAATGAGCGGTGTTGCACACCGCTCATTTTATTATTTAAAGAACAAGGGCAGGGGCGCAAGGGTGATCAGATCATCCCTTTCATAGGCATCGCCTTCCGCAAGGATCGCCATTTTAGCAACGATCTCACCGCCCGCCGCTTCCACCAACTGCTCCAAAGCACGCAAAGACTCTCCGGTGGAGATGACATCATCCACAATGACGACCCGCTTACCGCACATAGCTTCTTTATCTTTACCGTCGATGCAAAGGATCTGCTTATGATCGGTGGTGATGGAATTGACCTCCACCGTAAAGACATCCTTCATATAAAGTTTCGGAGCCTTACGCGCCAAGACATAATGATTCTCGCCGGACTGACGGGCCATCTCGTGGATCAAAGGAATGCCCTTGGATTCGGCTGTTATCATAACATCATGGGGAGGCATCTTTTTGATCAACTCGCGGGCGCAAGCCTCGGTGAGTTCAACATCGCCGAAAATAACAAACGCGGCAATATCCAGATGTTCATTTACCGGACAGATGGGAAGATCCCGCTCCAGACCGGCTACTTTCAACTTATAAGTATCCATTATAAACCTCCGTCAACACATATTCATGGAAAGCTGTTCGCCGCCCAGAAGATGGAAATGCAAATGATATACACTCTGGCCGGCAAACTCCTTGCAGTTGCTAACAACGCGGTAACCCTCATCCAAGCCGAGATCTTTCGCAATTTTGGCAATCACTTCAAAAATATGAGCCACCACCGCGCTATTGGACGCATCGATCTCTGCAACGTTGGCAATATGTTCTTTCGGAATGATCAGAACATGCACCTTGGCCATGGGATTCAGGTCATAGAAAGCCAAAACCGTTTCATCCTCATAGACCTTATTGGAAGGGATCTCTCCTGCCGCAATTTTACAAAAAATACAATCACTCATCATCGGTTCCTCACTTCATCATATCTCGAACAAAGGTCTCAACCTGAGCCAATGCCTCTTCCGCCTTGGAAACATCACCCATACCGGCCATTGCACTATCGGGCTTACCGCCGCCTTTACCGCCGGTAACACCGGCCACAAGCGCGATCAGTTTCCCTGCAGAAACGCCCTTTTCAATCGCTTCTTTACTGCAGACTGCCAGGAGATTGCCCTTATCACCGCAGATATTTGCCAAAACTGCGATAAAGTTACTGTTGTTTGCCTTCAGATCATCGCCCAGTTCCCGCAGGGTCTTGACATCGCCATCCTTCAAGGTGGTCGTAACGATCTGGATTCCGTTGACTACAGGGGCATTTTCAAACATCGAGCCGGACTGTTGCTCCGCCATCTTTTTATTGGCAGCAGCCAGGGCATTATTCAATGTTTTAACCTCTTCCATCAAAGAGCGACATTTAGGCACAAGGTTCTGGGCAGAATTGCATTTCAAGGCAGCCGCCGCCTCACCGATCTCCTTTTGATAATTCATCAAAAGATCCAAAACACCGCGGCCGGTAACTGCTTCAATACGGCGAACGCCGGAAGCAACACCGTTTTCGCTAACGATCTTAAACAAGCCCATCTTGCCGGTATTCTGAACATGGGTGCCGCCGCAAAGCTCGATGGACGCGCCGGGAATCTCAACTACGCGCACGCGCGCACCGTACTTCTCGCCAAACAGCGCCATCGCACCCTTAGCGCGTGCCTCTTCAATATCGGTCTCATAGTTCAGAACTTCGATACCGCTCAGAATGATCTCATTTACTCTATTTTCTACTGCTTGCAATTCTGCATCGGTCAGGGCGGAGAAATGGGTGAAGTCAAAGCGCATGGCATGATCGTTTACCAACTGACCCGCCTGCTCAACATGATTACCCAATACCTCGCGGAGCGCCGCCTGCATCAGGTGGGCCGCAGTATGATTGCGGCGGATCGCCGCCCGACGCTCCTCGTCGATCGAGGCAACAACCGAATCGCCAACGCTCAACGCACCACTCTTCAGCACGCCCAGATGCATATAAACGCCGCTTGCGTTCTTGGTGGTATTTTCAACGATAAATTGAACGTCTCCAAAGGTAAGGATGCCGGTATCGCCAACTTGTCCGCCGCCTTCCCCATAGAATGGAGTACGATCCAAGATCACAATCGCCTTTTCATCGGCCAGAACTGTTTCCTTACGCTCTCCATCCGAAACCAGAGCAACCACTTTTGCTTCGGCAGAATTTAACTCATATCCCAAAAATTCAGTAGCATCAATGCCATCGAAGGAAACACCGTCGCTCTTCCAAGATTCACCGTCGGATGCCTTGCGAGAGGAACGGGCAAGATTGCGCTGTTCTTCCATGAGTTTTGCAAACCCTTCTTCATCCACCGCCATCCCCTTCTCCTGCAAAATATCGCGGGTAAGATCCAAGGGGAAGCCATAGGTATCATAGAGTTTGAAGGCATCGGCACCGGAAAGGGTGCCGCCCTTGGCAGTAAGTTCTGCCAGAATGGCAAGACCCTGGTCGATGGTCTTAGCAAAGGAGGCCTCTTCATAAGAAATAACCTTCTTGATCAGGGATTCCTTTTCCAAAAGTTCGGGATAACCATCCTTATTCTCGCAAATAACAACATCGCAAAGTTCAGGCAAAAACGCATCGTTGATGCCCAGGAGCTTTCCGTGGCGGGCTGCGCGGCGGATCAAGCGGCGCAGAACATAACCCCGCCCTTCGTTGGAGGGAATAACACCGTCGCAGATCATAAAGGTAGAAGCGCGGGCATGATCGGTGATGGCGCGGATGGAAATATCTTTTTTCGGATCTTCGCCATAGGTTACCTTAGCCAACGCGCAAACGCGATCCAAAATGTTGCGGATGGTATCCACCTCAAACATATTGTCAACGCCCTGAATCACACAAGCCAGACGCTCCAGGCCCATGCCGGTATCGATATTTTTATTTTCCAATTCGGTGTAGGTTCCGTCTCCCATATTATTGAACTGGGAGAAAACATTGTTCCAGATCTCCATATAGCGATCGCATTCGCATCCGGGCTTGCAATCGGGAGATCCGCACCCATACTTTTCACCGCGATCAAAATAGATCTCACTGCAGGGGCCGCAGGGGCCGGTGCCGTGCTCCCAGAAATTATCAGCCTTACCCAGGCGAACAATCCGCTCTTCGGGAACGCCGATCTGATCCCGCCAGATCGCAAAAGCCTCATCGTCGCTTTCATAGATGGAGGGCCAGAGCAG
>JAFSBD010000240.1 GCA_017442025.1 Clostridia bacterium | reverse complement strand
CTTTCGTAAACTCCATCCCCGCTTGCGTGATGGGCGGTGTTTGCGTTGCCCTCTACGGCTTCATCGCCGTTTCCGGTTTGAAGATGGTTCAGAAGGTTGATCTGGAGCAGAACAAGAACCTCTTCGTAGTTTCCACCATCCTGATCTGCGGCATCGGCGGCTTGACCCTCACCTTCGGTAAGGTCACCATCACCTCCATCGCCTGCGCCTTGATTCTGGGTATCATCGTCAACCTGATCCTCGGCAAGAAGAAGGACTGATTTTGAAACCAAATAAAAAAGCGCCTGCGGGCGCTTTTTTATTTGACTTTTTTCCATGTTCTATATATAATAGGGGCAAAGGAAGTGAATGAATATGTCAGTTATTTTAGGAGTAGACGTAGGCGGTTCCACCACCAAGATCGTTGCCTTTGACCAAAAGGTGATCGGCATGCTGCAGGTGCGGGCGGGCGACCAGCTCACCTCCCTTTACGGTGCCATCGGCAATCTGCTCCATCAATATAATTTGAAGTTGAGCGACGTTGAAAGAATCGTTTTAACCGGGGTGGGTGCCTCCCTCATCGACGAGGATATCTACGGCATCCCCACCTGCAAGGTCAATGAGTTCAATGCCATCGGCAAGGGCGGGCTTTTGCTCTGCGAGGAGAAGGAAGCGCTGGTTGTCAGCATGGGCACCGGCACCGCCTTTGTTTATGCCAAGGGCGATGAAATTGAGCACATCGGCGGCAGCGGTGTCGGCGGCGGCACGCTGATCGGTCTTGCTTCCAAGCTGGTGGGAGAAAGCGATTTTGAAGCCATCCTTGCGCTGGCCGCAGGCGGCGATCTGACCCATGTGGATCTTTCGGTGCAGGATATCAGCAACGAAGAGATCTCGACCCTGCCCAAGAACGTGACCGCCTCCAACTTTGGTCGGGTGCGCTCCACCGCCACCAAGGGCGATCTTGCCCTCGGCCTGATCAATATGATTTTGCAAACGGCAGGAGTGATCGCCGCCATCACCGCTAAAAGCCGCGGTTTTAAAAAGGTGATCGTAACCGGCTCGCTGACTGCCCTGCCCCAAGCACGGGAGACCCTCGACGGTGTCACTGCCCTCCACGGCGTTCCGTTTTTGATCCCCGAAAATGCAACCTTTGCCACCGCCCTCGGCGCGGCGGCCTTGCAAAAATGAGGATCGGCCGATGATCGCAACCGATAAGGATATTCAATTTTTAGAAGCCCTCTATCACAATCGCAAGCCCTACCACGGCGAGCTGCACGACCATGCCGCCACTGCCGGCACCAGCGACGGGAAGTGTTCCCTATCCTTTTGGCGGGAGGACATGAAACGGCTGAAGATGGATTTTGCCGCCATTTTAGACCATAAGCAGGTGCGGCACATGTATCAGCCGGAATGGGAGGATGGCCTATTCATCGGCGGCACCGAGCCGGGCGGAACCCTCACAGATATTGAGGCGGAGCTCCCCAAGTTCAAATATAATATGCTGGTGGACTGCACCGCACAGCTGGAGGAACTGCTTTCAGAGTTTCCGGAATATCATTTCTTGGGCGGCAAGGAGGGGCATTTTTGCTATCCCAAATTCACCCTTGAGCGGCTCAACGAGCTGATCACAGCCCTCAAGGCCAAGGGCGGCTTCTTTGTGCATCCCCATCCCAAGCAAAAGATGATCTCCGATAACCCGATGGACTACTTCTTCCAAGAGGAGACGGGCATTGAGGTTTTCTACAACGACAACCAAAGCGAATACACATAGCAAAACTACAAGCTTTGGCTGGCGCTTTTGGCGGCAGG
>JAFSBD010000001.1 GCA_017442025.1 Clostridia bacterium | reverse complement strand
TCCATCACCGGAGTATACCCTTCCCGAACCTGGATCTCTTTAGAAAGTGCTTTTCCGTAAAAGACCTTTTCGATCCGCATTTTGGTCGTAGTATACTTAGACCAGATATGACCGATCCGCTCACCATAAGCCCTTGCGGCAACGATCAATCCATCCTCTCCGATATGGCGCATCAAATCGGGATACTTATTAATAATCATCTGATCGGTATTTCCGGTATCGTAAAAGCTCTCCCATTGAGAGAAGTCCTGATCGGGGAAACGGATCACCTTTTCATCATCGATCCAATCCAATACCGCCCCTTCGAAATCCGGCTGTTCTCCTGCGCGAAGATCATCCGGCCCATTGATCGGTTTTTCCGGCTCACTTTGAACAAATGTATCTGCAACAGCCTGCTCCTCCTTCTCCGGAAGCGAACTGCAACTCAAAAGAGAGATCATCATCAAGCCAATCAATAGCCCTATCCAAAAACGCTTCATAATCGACCCCCCTTTTGATTATTTTCTAATTCTATTATACATTAAACACCAAAAGATTCAGGGGGTATTCTCTTCCCAGAGGCGGATCATGGCTTGGGTAGTGAGCTCCGCTCCGTAGATAGCTTGCTCCAGGGTATTGGCGGAGCTGCCCACCTCCAAAAGAAGGGTATGATCGGTGAAATGGGTATTGAAGCGGTCGGTGCGGAGATTGACGGGGCGGGAAAGCTGACCGTAAAGTTCGCCCATCTTGCGGGAAAGCTGCAACGCATATGTAAAGTTTCGGCGCCAATGGGGGTGGGAGAGCCCTTTGGAATCGGTTCCGCAGACGATCATGATCTGGGCCGCCTCCTTCCCCTCCACCTCGGTAACGGGATAATAATCCACCCCGCCCTTGCTGATGGAATCCCGATGAACATCCAGCACCACCTGGATGGTGGGGTTTTCTTCCAGAACCTTTTCCACCGCCGCGCGGGAATGGGCGTAGGCACCGCTGAAATCGGGCTGGTTAAACACCTCTTTGAGGTGGATGGTGGGATAACCCGCCTCCTCAAATACCTTTTTCATCGCTTCCCCCACCGCGACAACGTTTTTGCTCTCGTCGGTGGTGTTGGTGATCCCTTGATCGTTGCGATAGCATTCGGTGGTATGGGTATGGTAGATGAGGATGGCGGGTTTTCCATCTGTAAAGGTTGGCATCTTTACAGTCTGGTTTAGATTGGCACTGACATCATAATCGGTGCCGTTGGCCACCGCCGTTCCGTTTACCTGGGAATAGATGCCCGAAAGAGCGGAATAATTGACCGCTTGAATGGCGGGATCTTCCTCCGGAGGCGGTTTCTCTGCCGCAAAGTAGAGGAAAGGCTCGTCCAAGGATTCATAAAACTCCGGCACCAGGTACCGCCCCACATTTTTCATCACCGGGTCGGTATTTTTCAGCATAAATATCCCAAATTGCCGCAGAGTGATCGCCCGCTGCTGGCGCAGAGAAAACTCTGCCACCGCCGGCAGCCAATACTCCCAATAAAATCCGCCGGTCAGGACCAAAGCGGCGATCAAGAGAATGCTTATCCATTTACGCAAGGGAATTCACTTCCTTTCCGTAAATGTTATGCGCCGATCTTAATAAAGATACCTTAAAATCTCTTCGGTGGAGAGATTGCCATGGAGGGCCTTATTGATGGCGAAAGCGATCAGCTTTGCGCCCATATCGGTGGCCAGCTCCATCTGGCGGGGGGTTGCGATCAGGCTTTCTTCATAGGGGTGTAGATTTTCACCGTATTTTTCCCAATCTTCCCCCACCGCATGGAGCAACAATACCCTGCAATCGACAACGGTGGGCATCCCGATGGAAAAAACAGGCACCCCTAAGGTACGCCGCGTGATCTCCTTGCGGGCATTATCCACTCCGCCGCCTGGGGTCAGCCCCACATCCGCCAGCTGGATGGTTTTGCAAAGGCGTTCCAAACGGCCGGTGGCCATGGAATCGATCAAAATCACCGCATCGGCCTTCAGCACCTTTACCAGCCCTTCAGCCAGTTCGGCGCTTTCCACCCCGCTAACGCCAAAAACCGGAGCGGCCATGGCGCTGACCTGGGTGAAAGATTCGGGGCGAGGATCAAGAGGGCGGGTAACCATCAGCCGTTCTACCGCCTTGGCACCCAGGCTATCGGGGGTAATATTAGGGTTGCCGATTCCCAGGATCAACACCCGCTGAAAGCCTTTCAGCATCTCCCGCAGGCAGGTGGCCAGCCCATCGGCGATCTCCTCAAAGGCGGGCTCGCCGATCTCATAGCTTTTCTCGGTCTCCACCGTTACATACCGTCCCCGCTCCCGCCCCAGATAGGCGGCACCCTTTTCGTTTTCGACAAAAACCTCGCTGACGGTGCAATACTTCAGTTCCCGCACCTCATTGCGCACCCCCTGAGGGAGTTTCATTTTGGCCATTTCCAATTGCTCGATCATCAGATCGGAGGGTATTTTTTGCATATACTTCACCTCTTTATCGGTAGTATAAGCAAAAACCGCCCGCAAATGCGGACGGTTTATGAATTATTATTGAGGCATTAATTGCTCTGCTATGCTTTCGGCATAATCCCCTTCAAACAGCTCGATCATGCCCTTATCGCAAAGGGAGGCAAGTTCGGGATCGATGGGAAGCTTGGCCAAGATCCGAAGGCCGTTCTTCTCGGCGACCTCTTCCAGGTGGCTTTCGCCAAAGACCTTGATCTCCTTGCCGCAATCGGGGCAGCGGAGATAGCTATAGTTTTCAACAATGCCCAGGATGGGAATATTCATCATCTGCGCCATCTTAACGGCCTTGGTAACGATCATGGAGACCAGATCCTGGGGAGAGGTAACAACGATGATCCCATCCACCGGCAGGGACTGAAAGACGGTCAGCGGGACATCGCCGGTGCCCGGCGGCATATCCACAAACATATAGTCCACATCGTTCCAGACCACATCGGTCCAGAACTGCTTGACCGCGCCTGCGATGACCGGGCCGCGCCAAACAACGGGGGATTCTTCATCCTCCAGCAGAAGGTTGAGGCTCATGATCTGGGTGCCCATTTTAGAGACAACGGGATAAAGGGCGTTCCCATCCGATTCAGCCTTACCCTGCAGGCCAAAGGCCTTGGGGATGGAAGGGCCGGTGATATCGGCATCCAGAATCGCGGTGCGAAAGCCGCGCCGCTGCATGGCGACCGCCGAAAGGGCAGTGATCATGCTTTTACCGACGCCGCCCTTACCGGAAACAACGCCGATGATCTTTTTGACATTACTCAGTTCATGGGGCTTTTCCATCAAACTATCGGGAGTATTATTCCCGGAGCAGTTGGAAGAGCAGGATTCGCAATTATGGGTGCAGCCCATTGATAACACTTCCTTTATATAATCGCTTAGGGTGGAGCAAATAATCCGAACCTCGTTTTGAAAAGGCGGATTTTCGCTCACTCTGTGTAAAAATACTCGCCAATACACAAAGTATTGGCTGCGTTTTTGCCTTGATTGAACGCAAATCCGCTCTTTTCAAAATCCTTGACCTCAAAGCGAGGAGATTTTGAGGGATTTTTATTCAAATCGGGCGCAGTAAGGCCGTCGCCCTACAAGAACAATTTGAGTAGAAAGCACCAAAAGATCCCGCTTTGAGGCGAGGCTCGGATGATTTACTCCACCCTAGTATAACCCCTTTGCAAAGAAAAGTCAATAATCTTCATTTTTCTCTTTCCATCCGAGTGAATTTATGATAAAATAGAGCCAAAGGAGGGGATACTTTTGCAAAAGCCCTTAAAAAAGAAAGACCACAATCGCTATGCCGATCGGTTCCATGATTATCTGCTTGCCCATAAAAGCCAGGTATGGCGTTATTTTATCGCCGCGGTCTTAACTGCTCTCATTGAACTTTTCTTAAAAGAACTGATCTATCCGGGCGGCGGGTTTCTCATCCCCTTTGCGGTGCGGTTCATTCTGTTCTTCCCCATTTTAAAGCTTTGGGTCTATAAGGAGCGATCCGATCTATTTTATACCCTGCGGCAGGTGATGATTGCCATTATGATCATTACCTTTGCCACCTTTATCTTCAACTATCTGACCATCTTTTTTGTTGGATTATGGGGGCGGGCAAAGCTCATCAGCTATTGCTGCAAGCTCGCATTGGAGATCATTTATTTTGCCCTCTATCAATTTATAATTTTCAAAGAAAAGAATTGATTTTTTTATCGAATAATGCTAAAATAAATTTAATAAGCCAAGAAAGGGGAGTTCATCGGGATGAAAAAGAATCAGATCATTATTTTGGTATCCGTGATCCTGAGCGTTGCCGCGGCGGTTACTGCCACCATTCTTATTTTAAAGCATATCCAAAAAAAGAAGGCGGCCATCGCCCCCGCCAATCTTGCTTTTGAAAACGATTTTACCGAAGAAGCCATCGAGGCTGAATAAATTAAATCATCAAAAAAACGCTCTGCGGATGCAGAGCGTTTTTTAAATTGGTTTAGATCTTGAAAAGACCGAAAGCATCCAGCACCGAGGAGATCAAAATCAAAACAATGCAGATGGGGGCAACATACTTGATCACAACGGTAAAGAGCTTTTTCAGTTTAAAGCGGCCGGATTGCTCGATTTCCTCAACCAGGGTTACCGGCTTGATAACAAAGCCGATAAACAGGCAGGTAAGCAATGCAACGATCGGCATCATTACGCTATTGCTGATGAAATCAAAGAAGGTCAGCAGATCCATGCCCAAGGGCAGAATATGGCTCCAAAGACCGAAGCCCAAAGAGGAAGGTACGCCCAGAGCCAGGCATCCCAAGAATACAACCAGGCAGGTTACCTTGCGGTTCCAACCGAACTTATCGCAGAAGATGGAAACGATGGTCTCCATCAAAGAGATGGAAGAGGTCAGCGCCGCAAACAGCACCAGGATGAAGAACACCGCACCGACAATATGGCCGCCGGGCATCTTATCGAAGACCACCGGCAAGGCGGAGAACATCAGGCCGGGGCCCGGCTTTTCAATGCCGCCGCCAAAGACGGTTGCGGCAGGGACGATCATTAAGCCCGCCAGAATGGCGATGCCGGTATCAAACAGTTCGATCTGATGGACCGACTTTTCAATATGATCTTCCTTTTTCATATAAGAGCCGTAGGTGATCATAATACCCATCGCGAGCGACATGGAATAGAAGAGCTGACCCATCGCACCGAGAATGGTTTTGGTCAGGCTGGTAGCGGTAATAGAAGCAAAATCGGGAACCAAATAGGCCTTGACGCCTGCACCGATACCGGGCTGGCACAAAACATAGATCACAATACCGATGGTCATCACTACCAAAAGCGGCATCATAAATTTGCTTACCTTTTCAATTCCCTTTTCCACACCAAACAAAACGATCAGCGCGGTAACTGCCATAAAGATCAGGAAAAAGACCAACGGTTCGACCGACTGGCTGACAAATCCACCGAAATAACTGCCATCCGCCGCCGCAGCGCCTTGGCCGGAAACAAAGACCGTAATGTACTTGGTGACCCATCCGCCGATGACTGCATAATAGGGCAGGATGATGATGGGCACCGCCGAGGCCAAAACACCGATAAAGGTATACTTTTTGTTCAGATCATGGAATGCTCCGATGGCACTTTTGCCGGTCTTACGGCCGATGGCAATTTCGGCACACATCAGCGCAAAGCCAAAGGTGAGCGCCAGCAAAACATAGACCAGCAGGAAAATACCGCCGCCGTATTTCGCGGCAAGATAGGGAAAGCGCCAGATGTTTCCAAGACCGACTGCCGAACCGGCGGCCGCCAAGATAAATCCGATCTTCCCGGTGAAGCTACTTCTTTTTTCGCTCATAGGAAATCCTCCGTTTTTATGCAATAGATTTAATAGAGGTATTATAACAAGAAATACATTAAATTACAAGATTTTTCTCAAAAAAACTCTTTCTCTTGCTTTTTTGCACCGATTGAATTATAATAAAAACAAATTACATAGAAGGAGTGTTTTTTCCATGAAAAAACTCAGCGAAAACAGAACCTGGAAAGAATTCAAGGAGTTCATTGCCCAGGGCAATATTCTGGATATGGCCATCAGTTTTGTTATGGGTACTGCATTCAAAGCGATCGTTACCAGCCTGGTGGATAACATCCTGATGCCTCTTCTGGGCATTGCCATGGGCGGGAAGGATTTTTCCACCTTAAGCTTCACCATCGGAAATGAATCGGTTGCCTACGGAATGTTCCTGCAAAGCATCATCGATTTTCTCATCATCGCCATCTGCCTCTTCTTCATTCTGAAGATGATGACCATTCTTACCCGCAAGCGCAAAGCCGCCGAAGCCGAGGCTGCTGCTACCGAGCCGCCTGCCAAGAGCGATGAAACGGTTCTTTTGGAAGAGATCCGCGATCTTTTGAAAAATAAGTAATAAAAAAATGGGTTGCGATGCAACCCATTTTTTTACATGAATAAGAAGAATACTGCCAGGACAATAATACCGAGAATGATGCGGTACCAGCCAAAGACCGCAAAATCATTCTTCTTGATATAGTTCATCAGGAACTTAATAACAACGATGGAAACCAAAAAGGCAACCAAACAGCCTACCAGCAAGATCCAGATCTGAGGAAGGGAGAAGACAAAGCCATCCAAAAAGTACTTTGCTACCTTCAAGAGAGAATAGCCCAGCATAACCGGCACTGCCAAAAAGAAGGTGAAATCCGCCGCCGCAACGCGGGAGACTCTGATGCAAAGCCCGCCGATGATGGTGGACCCGGAGCGGGAAGTGCCGGGGATGATGGATAGCACCTGGAATAAGCCGATCAGCAACGCATCCTTATAGGTGATCTCCTCCATGGAGGTAACCCGCGGGGTGCGTTTTTTATTCCATTTTTCGATCAGGATAAAACCGACACCGTAAAAGATCAACGCCAGAGCGATCACCACCGCCATCAGCATTACCTTGGTGCCTGGGAAGGTATTTCCTTTTAAGAACCCTTCGATGGCATCATCAAAGGCCAGGGTGATGACCGCGCCGGGAATGCAGGCGACCACCACCTTAAACCACATACCAAAGATATCCTTTTTGATGACCGGGGCTTTCTTTTCGTTCAGCCCGAAGGGCCACATCCGCTTCCAAAAGAGCAGAACCACCGCCATGATGGCGCCCAACTGGATCACAACAAAGAACATCTCTTTAAAAGCTTCGCTTTCTTTAAGCTGCATAAACTCATCCACCAGCAACATATGGCCGGTACTGCTGATGGGAAGCCATTCGGTGATGCCCTCGACAATGCCCAGGAATACCACCTTCAAAAATTCAATAAAATTCATCGCAAACTCCTTTAGTTTCGCAAAGGATTAATAGTATATACTGCTGGAGGCATCCGAAGCAAAACCAAACAGACTGCCTGTTATTACCACCGCAAGGACGATGATCAGCACAGACAAAACCAGGCCGATGGCCATGAAGATCAGCTGTGCTCTGGCCCAATTACGGAAGGTCTTATTCTTTGCATTATCGCCAAAGCCCCAAACAAAGAGCATGACGATATAAACGATCGAGCCTACAACGGGGATAAAGGGAATCAGATGATAAAGCACCCACTTGCCGGTGGAAACGGTATCGTCCTCCGCCACCGGAGGAACGGGCTGATATGTAGGGATCTGGGGCTGAGGAGCGGCGGGAGGAGCAACCTGCTCTACCTGCGGCTCGGCTGCGGGCGCGGCCTGCTCTGCCTCAAAATTATGACCGCACTGGATGCAGAAACGATCCCCATCATTACACTCGCGAT
>JAFSBD010000239.1 GCA_017442025.1 Clostridia bacterium | reverse complement strand
TCCGCCATAAAATGTATGCCGATTATAAGGCGCAGCGTAAGGGGATGCCGGAGGATCTGGCCGCCCAGCTGGAGCCGCTCAAGGCGGTGCTTCGGGCGATGAACGTAACCATCCTGGAGCAGGCGGGCTATGAGGCGGATGATATTATCGGAACCGTCAGCCGCTTCTGCCGGGAGCAGGGGTTTGAATGCGATATCGTCTCGGGCGATCGGGATGATTTTCAGCTGGCCGATCCCGGGGTGCGGATCCTGATGCCCGTTACCCGTGCAGGGGCCAGCGAGATGGAGATCTATGATGCGGCGGCCATTCAGGAAAAGTATGGCCTTTCGCCTTCCCAACTGATCGATGTTAAGGCCATTCAGGGTGATACCTCCGATAACATTAAGGGTGTGCCCGGTATCGGCGAAAAGGGCGCGCTGGAGCTGATCCGCCAGTATGGATCGTTGGATGGGGTCTATGCCCATCTGGAGGAGATCAAGCCCGCCCTGCGGGCGAAATTGGAAAGCGGTGAGGAATCGGCCCGCCTTTCCTATGAACTGGCCAAGATCTGCCGCGAAGTGCCCATCGATCTGGAGGGGGAGCAGATGAAGGTCGCCCCCTTTGATACCCATTCCCTTGCCGCTCTGCTGGAGGATCTGGAACTGGAGAGCATTATGGCGCTTTTCAATGTGAAAGAACCGGAGCCTTTCGAAAAGCCCGAGCAGGTGGAGGGTAAAGCCGAGGACTATCTGGACTATTTTCAGAAAAACGGCCTTTATTTCATCCGCACCGATGCCTTTTATGCGCGGGTGGAGGAGAAGGTGGTTCGCCTGGAGGATGGGGAAGATTTGCTATCCCAAGTGGAGGAGATCTGCACCTATGATGCCAAGCCCTTTTACCGCATGGGCTTTGAGGGCAAGCCCTATTTTGATTGCATGGTGGCGGCCTATGTGGCCGATCCGGGGGATAAATACGATCTGCCCCACCTTTTAAAGGAATATACCGGCAAAAATGCCGAACGCCCCGAGGATTGCGTGGCCGCTTTGCCCGCCCTGCGGGATGCCCTTTTGGCGCGTATCCGCGAAAATGGGCAGGAAAGCCTGCTCTTCGAGGTGGAATTCCCCCTCACCGTTGTTTTGGCGGATATGGAGCAGAGAGGCTTTTCGGTGGATAAAGAGCGGCTGGCGGCTTATAATGAGCAGTTGGCGGTGCATATCCGCGATTTGGAAGAGGAAATTCAAGCCTTGGCGGGCGAGCCCTTCAACCTGAATTCCCCCCGCCAGTTGGGGGAGATTCTCTTTGTTAAGATGGGTCTGAAGGGCGGTAAAAAGACCAAGACCGGCTATTCCACCAACGCCGAGGTGCTGGAAAAGCTCAAGGATGAGCCGATCGTTGGTAAGATTTTGGAATACCGTAAATATGCCAAGCTTCATTCCACCTATGGAGAGGGGCTTTTAAAGCTGATCGAGCCCGATGGCCGCATCCGCACCACCTATAATCAGACCGTTACCCAAACGGGGCGGATCTCTTCCTCCGAGCCCAATCTGCAGAATATCCCTGTTCGGGATGCCCTCGGGCGGGAACTGCGGCGGATGTTTGTGGCGAAGGATAGGGAGCATCTTTTGCTGGATGCGGACTATTCCCAGATCGAACTGCGGGTGCTGGCCCATATCGCCAAGGATGAAACCATGATCCGCGCCTTTCGGGAGCGGGAGGATATCCATACCGTTACCGCCGCCACCGTTTTCGGCGTGCCTGCCTTTATGGTAACGCCCGAAATGCGCCGCCATGCCAAGGCGGTCAACTTCGGGATCGTTTATGGGATCTCCGATTTCTCCCTGGCAGGGGATATCGGGGTAAGCAAAAAGGAAGCAAGAGCGTATATCGGTCAGTATTTGGAAAAATATAGCGGTGTAAAAGCCTATATGAGCGGGATCGTGGAGCAGGCCAAAAAGGATGGGTTTGTTACCACCCTGATGGGTCGCCGCCGCTATCTGCCCGAGCTGAAATCTGCTAATTTCATTCAACGCTCCTTTGGGGAGCGGGTGGCGCTCAATACCCCCATCCAGGGTACTGCCGCCGATATCATCAAAATTGCGATGGTCAGGGTCTGGAAGGCCCTGCGGCGGGAGCGGCTGGATGCCCACCTGATCCTGCAGGTGCATGATGAACTGATTATCGAATCCTCCCGCGCCGATGCCGATCGGGCGGCCGATCTGCTGCGGCGGGAGATGGAAGGAGCGGCGGATCTTTCGGTGGCTATGCTGGCGGAGGTTGCGCGGGGAGAGAGTTGGTATGACTGTAAGTAAAATGAACCCCCAAGAGGTCTCAGCCGCGGCTGCGCTGGATCGGATGCTCTTTTCGCAAGAAAGCTGGAGCGAGGCCGATCTTGCCGCCTCCCTGGAGGATCCTTCCCGCCGCTTTTGGTCGGCGATGGAGGGGGATGTTTTGGTGGGCTTTTGCGGCATCTCCCAAAGCTTTGAGCAGGGGGATCTGCTGACCATCGGCGTCCATCCCGATCACCGCCGCAAAGGGATCGGCAACGCCCTGCTCTCGGTTGCGTTGGAAGCCTTTGCCCAAAGCGGAGGCAGAGAACTCTTTTTGGAGGTGCGCGCCTCCAATGAAGGGGCAAAGCGCCTTTATGAAAAATTCGGATTCCTGCCCATCGGTGTGCGGCGGGGATATTATCAACAGCCCAAGGAAGATGGGCTGGTCTATCGTTTGGAGGTCCATGCGTGAATATTTTAAGTTTTGAAAGTTCCTGCGATGAAACCGCAGTTGCCATCGTTCGGGATGGGAGAGAGGTGCTGGCCAGCACGGTCATCTCCCAGATCGATATCCATAAGGTCTATGGGGGCGTTGTCCCCGAGATCGCATCCCGATGCCATATCGAGAAGATCTCTCAACTGACGAAAGAATGTATCCGCCAAAGCGGATTGAAGGAAGAAGAATTGGATGCGGTGGCGGTTACCGCCGCCCCGGGGCTGATCGGCGCGTTGCTGGTGGGGCTGAATTTTGCCAAAGGCTATGCCTATGCCCGCAATCTGCCCCTCATTCCCGTCCATCATATCCGCGCCCATGTGGCGGCCAATTATATCGCCCATCCCGATCTCAAGCCGCCCTTTTTGGCGATGATCGTCAGCGGCGGCCATTCCCATATCGTTCTGGTCAAAAACTATACCGATTATGAGATTCTGGGCCGCACCAAGGACGATGCGGCGGGCGAAGCCTTTGATAAGGGTGCGCGGGTGCTGGGCCTGCCTTATCCCGGCGGCGTGCATATGGATCGGATGGCCAAGGAAGGCAATCCCAAGGCGGTCAAATTCCCGCGGGTGCATTTTAAGGACGATCCCTATGATTTCAGTTTCTCGGGGGTAAAAACCGCCATCGTCAATTATGTCCATAACGCCCGCCAAAAGGGCGAGGAGCTGAATTTTGCCGATATTGCGGCCTCCTATAGCGATGCGGTAACCGGCATCCTTGCCGAAAACTTTTTGCGTTGCGCGCGGGATCATGGGCAAAAGACTTTGGTGATTGCAGGGGGCGTCAGCGCCAACTCCATGCTAAGGGAAAAACTGCTGGCAGGGAAGGCCAAGGACCAGGTTCTTTATATGCCGCCTTTGAACCTTTGCGGGGATAACGGCGCGATGGTCGGCGCCCAAGGATATTATGAATTTCAGGCGGGTCATACTGCCGGATTAGACCTTAACGCGCTTTCGGCGTACAGTATCGAAAACCAATTATGTTAACTAAATTATTCCACAGCCAATCT
>JAFSBD010000238.1 GCA_017442025.1 Clostridia bacterium | reverse complement strand
GGAGCGTCTGATCCTCGGACCGGTCCGCTTAGGGCAGGGTGTTTTGGGCTATGCCTATGATGCCGAAGGGCAGGCTGCCGGATTGATCAATAATGAGAATGTAACGGTGCAGGCTACCCTCAAAGAAGGAATGGCGCTGGTTGCCTATGAGGTGCCCGCAGGCGTTGCTTCGGTGCGCTTTAATATCGGGGAAGGAGAGAAGGATCTCTTTATGATCCGCAGAAACAGCGAAATGAAGATTGATGAATATGAGGCGCGCATCGGCGCGGATAGCGATGCCGTTGCCAACCCCTTGAAGGGTAAAAATGTCCTTTGCGTGGGCGATTCCATCTGCGAAGCGGCGCGGGATTCTGCCTCCAACGGCCTCAAGGGCTGGGCGCGGCGGATCGCGCAGGAATATGGCGCGAATGTGACCAATTCCGGCTTGAGCGGGGCGGCCCTCAATGCAGTTACCCGCACCACCAATACCCCCTTGGGCATGATCGCCAATCAGATCAGCCAGCATGAGGGCAAGACCTTTGATTATATCCTGCTCCATGGCGGTGTCAACGATGCCTGGGATGATGTTGCCGTCGGCAGCGTTTCCGAAGGCTTTGATCCCGAAGATTTCGATACCACCACCTATGCGGGAGGCTTGGAGATGGCCATCTATACCGCGGTGAAAAATCATGGCAATAATGCCGCCATCGGGTATCTGATCAACTTTGCATCCCCCCATCATGATCGGAGCAAGGATAGCGGGAATTATTTCATCGTTGGTAAGCAGATCTGCGAAAAATGGGGTATTGAGTATTGCGATCTCTTTACCGTGGAGTTTGATACCGCGGTCTATACCGCCGATTTCATCCATCCCAATGAAGCGGGCTATGATGTTCTCGGCCCCCATATCAATGCTTTTATGAAGGAGATGCGCCCTGTTCCGCAGGAGATCTGGGAGGCTGTCCAATAAAGATGGAAGAGTGCATGCTTCAAGATCATCCGTTGTTTGGCAAAAAAGCCCTGTTTGTAGGTGATTCCATTGCCCTTGCTCTGCGGGATATTCCCGATGAGCAGGGGCTGCAGGGCTGGGCAAAATATGCGGCTAAGGAATATGGCATGATCTGCACCAACGCCGCTGTCGGCGGGGCGGCGCTCAACAGCAAAACCCGCCTGCGCCGCTTCGGCAATCAGGGCGTTATTGCCAACCAGATCAAAAAGCATGAGGGGGAAGCCTTTGATTGCGTTTTGATCCATGGCGGGCTGAATGATGCCTGGGATGGAGTTCCCTTGGGAAAGATCACCAATTCTTTCGATTCTGCAGACTTTGATCCAACCACCTATGCGGGCGGGCTGGAGACCGCCTTTTACCAGGCGGTGAAATGCTTCGGCAAAGGGGTTGCGTTGGGCTATCTCATCAACTTTAATTCTCCTAACCATTCTGCGACCAGCGGGGCAGGGGAATATTACGAATGGGGAAAAAAGGTCTGCGCAAAATGGGGGATCGAATATCTCGATCTCTTCCATCAGCCCTTTGATACCGCAAAGTATACCCAGGATACCCTCCACCCCAATGCGGAAGGGTATGTGGTTTTGGGCCGCTATGTCTGCGACTTTTTGCCCAACATCCGCCCGATCCCCCCGGAGATTGCTGAAAAAATAGTAGTGTAATTTTACACTATCTGTTGACAAAACAGTAGGCCCTATCATATAATAGAAGCAGAAAGAATCCCTCAAGCAGGAGGAAAGGCCGATGAATGATTGAGAAACCAAAATGTTGCGGTTTTCGGATAGAATGGCCTCTTTTTGCGAATAAGTGAATAAAAGGTGCAGAAGACCGCGGATAAGGGCAGTCTTCTGCATTTTTGTTTTGGGCCGAGAGGAGGGCGTTATGAAAAAGAATATTTGGATCCCCTTGGGGATTTTGGCAGGGGCGATGCTGCTGTTTGGGCTGATAACGGCAACCGCGCCTTATTGGGGCAAAGCGGCGCAGCAGGAGGAATCGGCCGCCGCCGATCAATTGGTGGAAAAGGAGGAGACACCCGCCCCCGATCTGCCGGAGCAGGCGGAAAAAGAGGAAAAACCAGCCCCCGAGCAACCGGAAAAACCTGCCCAAGAGAAAGAGCCCATCAAAGAAGAGGATTCAAAATATGATTCCCTTTTTCCAAAAAGCGAGACCCCTATCACCGAAGAGCAAGCAATCAAAATCGCTTATGAGCACGGGGTTGATATGTATGGCTCCAAAATGGAAGAATTTTCTTTTGAAAATTGTCGGCAAAGCCTTTCGGGGGTATATGATGTTAGTTTTTCCAAACGTTATGGAAAAGATGGCTATATATTGGGGCCGATAATATCCATTTCAGTCAACGAGTATGGAGAATTCTATGGGGTTTCAAACCGCAACACTCCGGAATTTGATGCGCTGGATCCTGCCATATTGGAAAGCTTTGATAAAGCGGATGTTGAGGCGTTTGTTGCGAAAAAGATAAACGAGAGATACCATGGTGCGGTGAAAAAACATGATATTTATTCCGTTCAGTTGCTATACGATGAGAAATTTTATTTAGCGATATCGGTGGATCTTACATTCTCAAACCATTGTGATGTGCAACAATTTGACTATGATTTCCCCCAATAAGCATTTATAACCCCCATTCGGGCTTTGCGCGGTTTCAGCGGCGCAGAGCCCGAATCTTCTTTTGGAGAATTGATTGTTGAAAATCGGCGAAGAGTGTGGTAAGATATGTTTTAGTATTTTTCAAGGAAAGGGGAGTATGGCGCGATGAAGAAGGAATATCTGCAGGGCCTCAAGGCGGGCTTGCCGGTGGGTCTGGGATATTTTTCCGTTTCTTTTGCCTTCGGCGTGGCGGCGGTGCAGGCGGGCTTGCCGGTGCTGACGGCGGTTTTAATTTCGCTGACCAATCTGACCTCGGCGGGTCAGTTGGCAGGGCTTTCGGTTATCGCGGCGGCGGGCAGCCTGATCGAGATGGCGGCCACCCAATTTATCATCAATCTGCGGTATGCGTTGATGTCCATCTCCCTTTCCCAAAAGCTGGACCGTTCGGTCAAAATGTTGGATCGGTTTATTATGTCCTTCGGGGTTACCGATGAGAATTTTGCCATCGCGGTGGCTCGCGAGGGGACCGTTACCGCCCCCTATTTCTACGGCCTGATGACCCTGCCCATCCTCTGCTGGACGGGCGGCACCTTCTTCGGTGCGGCGGCAGGCTCTATCCTGCCTCCTTCGGTGCTCTCGGCGCTGGGAGTGGCGATCTATGGGATGTTTGTTGCCATCATTTTGCCGGTGGCGAAAAAGAGCGCGGCGGTGGCGTTGGTGGCGCTGGGCGCGGCGGGG
>JAFSBD010000237.1 GCA_017442025.1 Clostridia bacterium | reverse complement strand
TTATTTTTCCGATAAGCCAACGGCGTTTTGCCGGTGGCTTTTTTAAATTTCTGGATAAAGAAGCTGACGTTTTCAAATCCGCTTTGGTTGGCCACCTCCAGCACCGATAGGTCGGTGCGGCGCAAAAGCTCCTTGGCACGGCGGATGCGCAGGGCGGTGAGGTATTCCACCGGGGTTGAGCGGGTATATTTTTTGAAATAACTGCAGAAATACTGACTGTTGAAGCCTGTCGCTTGCGCAATTTGAGGGATAGGGAGCTTTTCGGCGAAGTGATTTTCCATATAGTCGATCGCCTGCCGCAGAGGAGAATCCATTTTTCCGCGTTCGGATGGGAGAAGCCGAGGTTCCATAAACGCCAAAAGCCGCAAAAGATGGGAAAGAATCAGCGTTTCGCCCTGATTTTGCTCTTGGAGGGTGTTGACCTCTTCCAGCAGGGCGGTCAGGTGAGGGTCGGTATGGATGCGGGGAAAGATCAGATCACCATCGAAGATGGGGTCGATCAATTCGATACGGATCCGATTTTCGGCGGGGAGGCCGAAAAACTCCCGCCCGATGATAAAGCATTGATAGGCCGCAGGGGAAGAGTTGGTATAAAGGGCGTGGATCTCCTCGGGGTTGACGAAATAGAGGTTGCCCGGGGTAGCATCCAAGATCTCATTGCCCACTACCAATTGCATGCAACCCTCCAGGGGTTGAAGGATCTCAATGTCGTTATGATAGTGGGGCGGGGCGGTGCAGAAGCCTTTGGTTTCTTTTCTGCAACGATAGATGAAAAGGGGAAATTCCTCAAATCCCCGTCTTCGTATTTCATGGCGCACTTTCATGAAAACCAACTCCAATCTGAAAATAATGATATTTCCTATCAATATAATACAAGAAAAATACGAAAAAATCAAATATAATTTATATAAAAGGGGGATTTCCCATGAAAATAGATGCATTACGGCTGGTTGCAGAGTATCGGCATGAAATAAAAGAATATGAATTTATCCCGCCGATGCTTTTTGCAGACGGTATTACCTTTACCTTAGAGCAAAGGGAGGATACCTATCGGCTGAAGGCAAAAAGTGATAACCCCCTTGGGCTGAAATCCATGGCCTTGGAATTTAATTATGATAGCCGTTCGGATTTTACCGACGCGAAGGTCTATCAGACCACCGCGCCTGTTTGGGAAGAGGGCTATAAAAAGGTGGATGAGGCTCTGCCCGAAAGCTTGCATTTTGGGGTTGTTCCTAAGGGCAACGGACCTTGCCTTTTCATCGGCACCATGCTCCCCCAAAATACCTTGCAGAATTATCAGGCCAAAACGATCGATGCCCATACCCTGCGGGTAACCGCCAAGGTTCATTTCACCCGCGGCCAGGCGGAGCAAAAAGAGCTCTATAGCGAATGGGCCTGGCTCTGCGATGAGTATCCTCTTTTGCAGGCGATGGAAACCTGGGCGCAAAAGCAACCTTATTTGGAAAAGCAGCATCCCATCGGCTATGGCTGGAATAGCTGGGATTATTATTTTGAGACGGTTTGCCATGAGGATATCGTTGAGAATGTGGAGGCCATCAAGGCCGACCCTGTTTTGAGCCAAAAGATCAAATATATCACCGTCGATGACGGTTGGAGCCATGATTGGGGTGTTTGGGAGGCCAACTACCGTTTCCCCAAGGGGATGAAATATACTGCCGATTCTATTAAAGAGCAGGGCTTTATTCCCGGCATCTGGACGGCACCCTTGAAGATCAATTTCGAATGTTATTATGTTCGCCGCCATCCCGAGCTTTTGGTGAAGGATGAATTCGGCGACCCCTATCGGGTAGGCCGCCGTTGCTATATCGACCCCACCTGCCCGGCGGGGGAAAAATACATCTATGACCTCTATAAAGGCCTTTATGATGCAGGTTACCGCTATTTCAAGACTGATTTTATCGGGGATATCACCACCTGCCCCGGCTTCTATCGCGAGGAGATGGGCTATTATGAGGTGATCCGTCATATGTATGCCATCATCCGCTCCGCCATCGGTGAAGATGCCAAGATCCTCGGTTGCAATCTGCCGGCCGAGGTGGGCGGCGGGATCGTGGAAGCCAACCGCACGGGCCTGGATATCCATAATGATTGGCCTACTTTGAAGCGCGTTGTAAACTTTTTGCAGATGCGGTTTTGGTGGGCGGAGCATATTGCAATCGTTGACAGCGATTTTATGCTGGTGCGCGGGGAGGAGACCTCTAAGGAGCGCCCTGTCAACATTCTCACCGAATGGACCGCCAACCGCGACCGCGCCGAAGGCAGAGAGCATACGCTCTTTACCGCCGAGGAGGCCAAGACCTGGGCAAATATCTCCGCCTTTTGCGGCGGCAATCGGATGCTTTCCGATCGGATGGTTGCCCTCAATGAAACGGGGCTTGCCATCCTGCGGGAGGGATTTTCCTTCATCGAGCATCCCCATTACCGCCCCCTCGATTTGGGGGAGAAACCTATGGCGGAATATTGGTATAAAAATGCCGATGGGGAGGAATACCTGCTGATCATCAACTTTGAGGATCAGTCCCAAAAAATGGGAGAGGGGATGGACCTGCCCTTTAAGGTGGAGCCCTTTATTTTGGAGCCGCACGCTTCTGTAATTATCAAGAAAGAAGAAAAATAAATGAACAATCGGTTTTGCTGGCCAACCGGCCCTAAAGCAAATGAACAGAATATCATAAAAGGCAATTGCTGGCGTTTTACCTTTTTGACCGAGCGGCTTTTGCGGCTGGAATATGATCCCGAAGGCTTCTTTGAGGATCGGGCCAGCCAGAGCATTTTCTATCGGGATACCGAGCCTGTTTCGTTTACTCGATCGGCGCAGGGCGGGGTTCTCACGCTGGAAACGGAATATCTGCGGTTGACCTATCAGGTCAACACTCCTTTCTCTGCAGATACTTTATCGGTCGCGTTGAAAACCCCGCCGGCCGCCACTTGGCATTTCGGCGAGAAAAGCGAGACTTTGGGCGGCACGGTCAAGACATTGGACGGTTCCGATGGAGAGATTCCGATTGGAAACGGCGTCTGTTCGCGCAATGGCTTTGCGGTATTGGACGATACCGAGCGGATGCTTCTCAATGAGGATGGTTGGCCGGAGCCCCGCCGCGCGGGAACGTTGGATCTTTATTTCTTTGGCCACGGCCTGGATTACCGCGGCGCGGTAAAGGATCTTTATCGGATCACCGGCGCACCCCCTCTTTTGCCCGCCTATGCCCTGGGCAATTGGTGGAGCCGTTATCATGCCTATACCCAGCAGGAATATCTCGACCTGATGGACCGCTTTGAGGCGGAAGGGGTTCCCCTTTCGGTGGGCGTAGTGGATATGGATTGGCATATCACGGAAATTCCCGATGCCGATCCCACCTATCATAACCATCCCGGCTGGACGGGTTATACCTGGAATAAAGAGCTCATCCCCGATTATAAAGAGTTTTTAAATGAGCTTCATGCGCGGGGGCTGAAGACCGCCCTCAACCTGCATCCCGCCCAAGGGGTGCGGCGGCATGAAGCAATGTATCAGCAATTTTGCCGCGCCATGGGCAAGGAGCCGGATGGAAGCCCCATCCATTTCAATATTCTCGACCGCAAATATATGGAGAATTATTTCGACCTTCTCCACCATCCCTATGAAGAGGATGGGGTGGATTTCTGGTGGATGGATTTTCAGCAAAGGGATTTTTGGTGGACCCATTCTCCCGAAGAGGTGGGAAAGGTGCCCGATCCCTGCCCTGCACTGGATCCCCTTTGGCTGCTCAACCACCTGCATATTTTAGATATTCAGAAAAACGGCAAACGCCCCATGTTCTTTTCCCGTTATAGCGGGCCGGGCAGCCATCGCTACCCTGTCGGCTTTTCGGGCGATACTTATATTACCTGGGAATCGCTGAATTTTCAGCCCTATTTCACCGCCACCGCCTCCAATATCGGCTATGGCTGGTGGAGCCATGATATCGGCGGCCATATGGGCGGGTATCGGGAGGATGAACTGGCAATTCGTTGGCTGCAGCTCGGGGTATTTTCCCCCATCCTGCGGCTGCATTCCAATAACCACCCGGGCAATACCAAAGAGCCCTGGAGCTATGGCGAGCGGGCGGAGCAGATCATGAAGGAGCAATTGAGATTGCGCCATCGCCTGCTTCCTTATATTTATACCATGAACAACCGCACCCATCGGGAAGGAGTGCCGCTGATTCAGCCGATGTACTATACCCATCCGCAGAATGATGCGGCCTATGAGGTGAAGAATCAATATTGGTTTGGCGATCAGATGATGATCGCGCCCATCACCCAAAGGGCGAGCAAGGCCAGCGGCCGCGCCAAGGTGCGCGCCTGGTTGCCCGGGGGGATGTGGACCGATCTTTTCACCGGCACGGTCTATGACGGAAAAGACGGACGCTTTATCGACCTTTATCGGGACGATACCTCCATCCCTGCTCTTTGCAAAGCAGGGGCGATCATCCCCATGCAGGGAAAGGACGGAATGGAGATTACCCTTTGCCCCGGCGGTGATAATACCTTTACCCTCTATGAAGATGCAGGGGAAGGTTTTGACTATCGGGAAGGCGGGTTTGTTGAAACCAAGATGGACCTTTCCTATGGGGAGCAAAAAACCCTTTTCACCCTTTCAAAGCCTTGCGGAGATGCCTCTTTATTTAAGATGCGCTGTTATCGGGTTTGCTTTAAAGGCTATGAAAAGCCTGCGCGGGTTTTGCTGAATGGGAAGGAGGCGGAATTTTCCTATGAGGCCGAAACCGCTTCGGTTTGGGTAGAGGTTGGAGAGAGCCCCGCCTTTACCTTAGAGCTTTGGGGCAAGCGTTGGCAAGGGAATCATGAGGAGCGGGCCGCGCGGATGAGAGCGATCCTGAATAGCAGTTGCGCCGATTCGGCATTCAAGGAGCAGATCCAAAAACTTCTTCATCAATATGCCGCCGATTTGCTTAAAAAGGAGCGGCTTCCCGAATATTTGCGCCGCAACTGCGCAACACCCGACGAATGGGAGATCATTCGCGCGATGCTGGAATTTATTTATTGCGACCGATAAATAGATACCCTTAAAGGAAAGGAGGTAAGAATCTCTTTATTTTAAGCCATTTCAAAAAAACTGAAAGGAGAATATATTGAAATGAAAAGAGCAATGAAAGTTTTAGCTCTCTTGCTGGCGATGCTGATGCTGGTCAGCATGGCAACCGCATGTAAGTCTGCCGACGACGAGATGGAGGGTTTCTTCACCGGCGACACCAATATCAGCGATGATAACGGGAGCGACGATGGTAATGGCGATGCCGATAACGGAAGCAATTCCTCCGATCCCTCCAATGAAAAAGAAGAGGGAAAAGACGCGGGGAAGAACGAAACCAACAAGCCCAACAAAAACGATAAGGAAGAAAACAAAAAAGATCCCACCGACACCGAT
>JAFSBD010000236.1 GCA_017442025.1 Clostridia bacterium | reverse complement strand
TTTCAAGGGGTGGAAAAAATAGAAAAATTTTCAAAAAAAGAGTTGACAAAACAAAAAAGGTTGCGTATAATATATTCGGTTAGCAGAGGCTAACTGCTTTTTATGAGCAACAGTTAGCGAAGGCTAACTCAGGAGGAAAACGGATGAATACATTAAAACAAGTCAAGGTAGGAAAACGGGCCAAGGTGGTCAAGGTACATGGCGAAGGCGCGGTGCGCCGCCGCATCATGGATATGGGCATCACCAAAGGGGTGGAGATCTTTGTTCGCAAGACCGCTCCGCTGGGGGATCCCCTGGAATTAAACGTACGCGGCTATGAGCTTTCTTTGCGCAAGGCCGATGCAGAAATGATTGAGGTGGAGTAACGATGAGTATAAAGATCGCCCTTGCAGGCAACCCCAATAGCGGAAAGACGACCCTTTTCAATGCGCTGACCGGCTCTAACCAATATGTTGGTAACTGGCCGGGCGTAACGGTGGAGAAAAAAGAAGGGAAGATGAAGAAATACCCCGGCATTATCGTTACCGACCTGCCCGGTATTTACTCCCTTTCGCCTTATACATTAGAGGAAGTGGTGGCCCGCAACTACCTGATCGAGGAAAGCCCCGATGCGATCCTCAACATTGTGGACGGCACCAATCTGGAACGAAACTTATACCTCACCACCCAGCTGATGGATATCGGTATTCCGGTGGTGATCGCCATCAATATGATGGACATTGTTCGCAAAAGCGGAGATGAGATCGATATCAATAAGCTCAGCCGTCTGCTGGGCTGCCCCATTGTTGAGATCTCGGCGTTGAAGGGGGATGGCATCGAAGAGGCTGCCGAGGTGGCCATCCAAGCCGCCAAGAACGGACGGGCCGAGGCCAACCATATCCTTTCCGGCCCGCTGGAGCATGTCATCGCCCATATTGAGGAGGCGGTGCTTCACCACCTGCCCGAAGAGGAGCAGCGTTGGTATGCTCTGAAGCTCTTTGAGCGGGATCGCCAGGCGGTGGAGAAGCTCAACCTTTCGGAGGAGCAGTTGGCCCATATCGAGGCGGATATTGCCAAGCTGGAGCAAAAGCTGGATGATGATGCCGAGAGTATTATCATCAACGACCGCTATAATTATATTGTGGATTTGCTGCAGCACTGCCTGCAAAAGAAGAACGAGGGCAAGCTTTCCGTTTCCGATCGGATCGATCGGATCGTTACCAATCGGTTCTTGGCCCTTCCCATCTTCGCGCTGGCCATGTTTTTGGTCTATTTCCTCTCCATCGGCTCCATCGGCGATTGGACCGTTGGGTTTATGAACGATACCCTCTTTGGAGAATGGATCGTTCCCGCAGTTACCAGCGGAATGGAAGCTCTGGGCTGTTGGCCCTGGCTGACCAGCCTGGTGGCCGATGGGATCGTTGGGGGCGTGGGCGCTGTTTTGGGCTTTGTCCCCCAGATGATGATCCTCTTTTTGCTGCTCTCCCTTTTGGAGGATTGCGGCTATATGTCCCGCGTGGCGTTTATTATGGATCGCCTCTTCCGCAAGTTCGGGCTTTCGGGTAAGAGCTTTATTCCCATGCTGGTGGCCTCCGGCTGCGGCGTTCCGGGGATCATGGCCTCCCGCACCATTGAGCAGGACCGCGACCGTAAAATGACCATTATGACCACCGGCTTTATTGTTTGCGGAGCCAAGCTCCCTATCGTCGGTATGATCGCGGGTGCCCTCTTCGGCGGGAGTGCCTGGGTGGCAACGGCGGCCTATTTCATCGGCATCGGTGCGGTCATTGTTTCGGGCATCATGCTGAAAAAAACCAAGCCCTTTGCGGGCGATCCCGCTCCCTTTGTTATGGAGCTGCCCGCCTATCATGC
>JAFSBD010000235.1 GCA_017442025.1 Clostridia bacterium | reverse complement strand
CTCTTTTTCCAGATAGAGATGCTCCTGCGCCTCGGCCATCCGCGCCAAGGTCTCCTGCTCTAAAGCGGGGGAGGGGGCGGCATCCTGATAGATCTTATGATATTGATCCTTAAACATCGCGATCCTCCTCTCCTTCCATGAAATCTTTCAGCTTTTTGCGGGCCCGCTTTAAGCCCGAGCGGACCGTCGAGGGGTTCATCTGCAGAATGGAGGCGATCTCCTCGGTTTTGAACCCTTCATAATAATGTAGATGAATGAGCGCCCGCTGCTGATCCGAAAGCTCCGCAAGCGCCAGCTCCAACGCTAAGTTTTCGGGCGGGGTATCCGCTTGCGGCTCCTGATGGTCCAAGGGCAGGTCGCGGCGGGATGCTTTTTTGAGGGTATCCTTGCAGCAGTTGACCGTTACCCGCAAAAACCACGCCCGCTGATGGGTTTGGTTTTGGAATTCCGGCTGACTGCGGATCAGCCTCAAAAAAACATCCTGATAGGTATCCTCCGCGTCCTCCTTGTTGCGCAGTTGCGCCAGGGCAAGGCGGTAGACGCTCGGACCGTATTCAGCAACAAACTGTTGCAATTCTTGATTTGAATATGCCATGGCTTTCCCTTTCGCTTAGTATACGAACGAATTTGAAAAAATGTTGCAGTTTAAAACAAAAAGGTTGCAAATTTGCAACCTTTTTTGCCTTTTATTCGGTTGCTTTCACGTTTGCCGCACGCGGCAAACATATCGAATTGATCTATGGATCAATATATCGCGCCTATGCATAGGCATATCGAATGGATCGAACGATCCATATATCGCGCAAGGCGAAGCCTTGCTTAATATGCCTTGCCCCAGTAGACGAGTTTCTTGGCCGGCTTGCCGCAGCAAACGCAAACATCGCTAACCTGCTCCTGATCAGCAAAGGGCATGCAACGGGAGGTGATCTCCGCCTCTTCCTTCAGCTTAAGCTCGCAGGCCTCGTCCCCGCACCACATGGCGCGGATAAAGCCCGGCTTTTCGGCGGCGATCTCTTTGATCTCTTCCAGATCATGGGCGGTATAGGTCATGGAAAGGCGGCGCTCCAGGGCGCGGTTATAGAGATTTTCATGGATCTCTTTCAGCAGAGCGGGGATGACCTCGGTCAGCTTCTCCAGCTCCACGGTGAGCTTCTCGCCGGTATCGCGGCGGGAGAGGATGCAAACGCCGTTTTCAATATCCCGGGGGCCCAGCTCCAAGCGGATGGGCACGCCCTTCATCTCATATTCGGCAAACTTCCAGCCGGGGCTGTTGTCGGATGCGTCCATCTTTACGCGGCAGCACCCTTTGAGGGTGTTCAGAACCTCTTCGGCCTTTTCCAAAACGCCCGCCTTATGCTGGGCAACGGGAACGATCATCACCTGGGTGGGTGCGATATAGGGGGGGATCACCAGACCGTTATCATCGCCATGGGTCATGATCACCGCGCCGATCAGGCGGGTGGTGCAACCCCAGGAGGTCTGATGGGGATAGGAGAGTTTGTTTTCCTTATCGGTGAAGGTAACGTCAAAGGCGCGGGAGAATCCGTCCCCGAAATAATGGGAGGTGCCGCTTTGGAGGGCCTTACCGTCGTGCATCAGGGCTTCGATGGTATAGGTCGCCTCGGCGCCGGCAAATTTTTCCTTATCGGTCTTGCGCCCTTCCACAACAGGGATGGCCAGATAATCTCTGCAGAACTTGGCATAGGTCTCCAGCATCCGGATGGTCTCCTTTTCCGCCTCCTCTTTGGTGGCGTGAAGGGTATGACCCTCCTGCCAAAGGAACTCGCGGGTCCGCAGGAAGGGGCGGGTGGTCTTTTCCCAGCGCACCACCGATACCCATTGATTATAGAGCAGGGGCAGATCCCGCCAGGATTGGACAACGTCCTTAAAATGATCGCAGAAAAGGGTCTCGGAGGTGGGGCGGATGCAGAACCGCTCCTCCAGCTTTTCGCTTCCGCCGAAGGTAACCCAGGCCACCTCGGGGGCAAAGCCTTCCACATGGTCCTTTTCTTTATTCAAAAGACTCTCAGGGATCAGCATGGGCATGCAGATATTCTCATGGCCCAGATCCTTAAACATTTTATCCAGCGCGCCCTGCATCAACTCCCACATGGCGTAGCCATAGGGGCGGATGATCATAAAGCCCTTCACGTTGGAATAGGCGGCAAGGTCCGCTTTCTTGACAATGTCGGTATACCATTGGGCGAAATCCACGTCCATGGAGGTGATCTCTTTCACCATTTTCTTATTGTTACTCAATTTTTTCAACTCCTGCATTGCATAATTATAGTAATTATATCTATTTTTTCGGATAATGTCAATCTATTTGACTTTTAACCGCAAAAAATATAAAATAGAGAATGAGGTGATTGATAAAATGTTACTAATCGCAACCGCCGATCTTCATATCCGCAAGGTGGAAGATACCTCCCTTCTTGCCCGCATCCTGGAAGCGGGCAAAGAGCGGGGGGCGCAAGCCTTGCTGATCGCAGGCGATCTTTTGGATCGCCCCTTTTTGGATGCCGAGACCGAAAGTGCTGTTCGTTCCCTGCTGGCAAAGGCAGGGATGAAGGTCTTTTTGGCGGCGGGCAACCATGATCCGCTGGCGGTTACATCTTTATATCAGAATCTGCCCGAAGGGGTCTATTGCTTCGGCGAGGGGCTGGCGGGGCTGACCATCGGCGAAAACATTCGCCTTTTCGGCTATTCCTCGGCCCGCGAGCAGGCGGAGGACCGCCCCTTGCAGGGCTTTTCCGCCCCCGCAGGCGGGGTCAACATCCTGCTCGCCCATGGGCAGGCCGAAGGAGGGCGGGATGCCTTCCGCCCCGTTTCGGGGGAGGAGCTGGCCCAAAGCGGCTTGGACCTTGCCATTTTAGGGCATATCCATAAAGGGGAGCAGCGGCGCTACGGCGGATGTCTACTTTTGGTGCCAGGTATCCCTGAGGGCAAGGGCTTTGACGAGCTGGGCGAAAAATATATCTATCTCATCGATACCGCATCGATGCATATCGAGCCCATCTCGGTGGCGGAGCGGGTCTGGCGGGAATACCCGGTGGATCTTTCGGGTTGCGCCGAGGAGAGCGAGATGCTGGCGCGGATGGAGGCGGTGGAGATCGCCGACCATATTATCGGTCGTTTGATCTTGATCGGCAGCCCTGCCGCCGATCCGGCGGCGGCCATCGGCCTTTATACCGCCCGCTATGGGCGGGAGGTCAAGAACCAAACCGACCCCTCCCTTTCGGTGGAGCTTCTGCGCAGGCAGAATACCTTGCAGGGCGCGTTTGTCCGCCGCGCGATGGCGGAGATCGAAGGGGCAGACCCCCAGGATCGCCCCCTGCTGGAGGAGGCCCTGCGGCTGGGGCTGGAGGCTCTGAAGGAGGCGCGGCTATGAAAATTTTAAATCTTCAGGTGCGCCGCTTCGGCAAACTCAAGGACTTCGAATGGAGCCCCGATGTGGGGCTGAACATCCTGCGCCAACCCAATGAGTTTGGAAAAACCACGCTGATCTATTTTATTTTTTATATGTTCTATGGCTATGATGCCAAGCGGATCAAGCCCTATCTTCCCTGGAGCGGGGAGGAGGCGGCGGGCCGCATCCTCTTTGAGCAGGAGGGCAAGCGTTGGCAGATCGAGCGCCGCCACCCCGCAAAGGGCGCGGAAAAACGGCAGGTGCTCTGCCTCGATACCGGCGAAGAGCTGAAACTTCCCACAAGGGAACAGCCGGGCCCTCACTTTTTGGGGCTGGATAGCGAGACCTTTTTGCGCTCCTTTTGCATTACCCAAGGGGATCTCCTCTTTTCCCGCACCGACGGGCTGGATGTGGCCCTCAAAAATATGGCCGCCACCGGCGATGAAAATGTATCCTACCGCCAGGCGGAGGATTATCTGAATAAACAACATACCCGCTATATGTATCGGGGCAAAAACCAGGGCCCGCTTCTGGAAATGAAGGAGCGGCTGGCCGCAGGCCGCATGGAGCAGCAGGAACTGCGGCGGCAGGTGGATGCCCGCATCACCGAGCGGCAGGAATGGGAGGTGCTCCAGCAAGAGACCGCCCAAAAAGAGGAGCAGATCCACGCCCTGCGGGTGATGCTGAAGCAGGCCGAGGGGAGCGACGCGTTGAAATTGCTCCGTCGGCTGGACGCTCTCAAAAATCTGCCCCGCGCCGAAAAGCCCAAGGTTTCCAAAGAGGAAATTACCGCTTTGGAGCAGGCTTTTGAGCAGGCGGAGCGCGCCCGCTTTGATCAGGGGCGGGCAGAGGAGCATCTGGAAAAATTCCAAGCGGAATTTTATGAAAAAAAACTGTCCCTTTGGCCCATTTTATTATTGATCGCAGGCGGAGCGGCGGCGGTGGCCGCCGCGGCGATCCCCTTCTGGCCCCTTTATCTGGCGGCGGTGGCGCTGGTGCTGGTGGCGTTGATCTTATCGCTGCCCCAGATCGCCGCCCGCAAACGGCTGGAAAAGGTGGTGCTTGCCGCAAAGAATGAGCGAGAGCAAGCCCAAAAGCGCGCCGAGGCGGCGAATAGAGCTTTGGAAGCGTTGCGGGAAAAATATCGAATCTTTTCCAAAGAAGAGGTGCAGGATCTGCGCATCGCCTGGGGCGTTTATGAGAGTGCCGCAGGGGCGGAGACCCTTGCCCTGCAGGAGCAGGCCCTTTTGGGCGGGCGCACCCGCGCCGAATTGGAGCTTTTGGCGCAAGATGCCAAAGAGACCGAAGAAACCGCCGAGCAGGTGCGGCGGCGGTTGGCGCAAGCAGAAGAGCAATTGCGGGTGCTGCGCGGGAAACTGGAGACCCTTCGCCATCAGGATCTGCAGGCCCTCTGGGCGCGCCTTGGGGAGCAGACCCAAACCAATATGAATCTGGAGAAGCAGGTGGAAGAAGGGGAGCGGCAGTTGGCCGCCATCCGCCTCAGCCTTTCTTGGCTGAGGGAAGCCAATGAGGAGATGAATACCCGCTTTGCCCCCCGCCTTTGCGCCTTGGCGGGTAAGCACCTTGCGGCGCTGACCGAAGGCAAGTATGATACCCTCACGCTGGACGATCGGTTTGCCATCCGCCTTCAAGGGGAGGAGGGCACCCATCCCGCCGAGGAGTTTTCGGCAGGCACGCGGGATGCCGTTTATTTCGCCTTCCGCCTGGCGGCGGGGGAGATGCTCAGCGAAACCCCCTTGCCGATGGTGTTGGACGATCCCTTTACCAACCTCGATCCCGCCCGTAAAAAGGCCGCCGAAGGGCTGCTTCAAAAGGCGGCGGAAGACCGCCAGATCCTCTACTTTACCTGCCATGAATAAAAAACTATTGTAATTTGGGGCAAAATATTATATAATAATTGATGATACACTGAAAAGGAGGTATTTTCCATGACCGTAAACAACCATAACGGAACGATCAATATTACCGAAACTGTATTTGCAAATATCGTTGGTCATGTTGCGAATTCCTGCTACGGCGTGGTGGGTATGGCCGCCAAATCCGCAAGCGACGGCATTGTCTCCCTGCTCAAAAAGGATCACTATGAGAAGGGCGTCAAGGTCATTGCCGATGGGGATGGGATCATTGTCGAGATGCATATCGTTGTCCTCTATGGCGTCAATCTCCCTGCCGTTACCCGCAGCATTGCCAAGGAAGTAAAATATAATGTGGAGCAGATGACCGGCTTCGCAGTCAAGAAAGTCAATATTTTGATTGACGGAATGAAAGTCAACTAAGGAGAGTTCATTTTATGATAACAGGTAAGCAGTATTGCGAGATGATCATCTCCGGATGCAATCATATCAGCAATCAAAAGGCCGCCATCAATGCACTCAATGTTTTCCCTGTGCCTGATGGCGATACCGGCACCAATATGTCCCTCACCATCTCCGCCGCCGCCCGCGAACTGCAGGCGATGGGGGATTGCACCGTTGCCCAGGCCTCCGATCGGGCGGCAGGGGCGATGCTCAAGGGTGCGCGGGGCAATAGCGGTGTTATTTTATCGTTGCTGTTCCGCGGCATCTCCAAGGGCCTCAAGGATAAGGAAACCGCGAGCGCCAAGGATTTTGCCGAGGCGATCAATCAGGGCGTAAAGGCCGCCTATCGGGCGGTCATGAAGCCCACCGAAGGTACCGTCCTCACCGTCTCCCGCGTGGCCGCTGAGCGGCTGACCGCTTATGTGGAAAAGGCGGATATCTCGATGGAAGAGGCGTTGGCCTATTATGTGGCCGAGGCCAATAAGGTTCTGGCCGAGACCCCCGAAATGCTGCCCCAGCTCAAGCAGGCAGGGGTGGTCGATGCGGGCGGTAAGGGCTTCGCCGTTGTTATGGAAGGTGCTCTTTCTGCATTGCAGGGCAATCCCATCCAAGCCCAAGAGGTGGCCGAAGTGGTAACCGATTCGGTGGTGGACGAAATGCCCATGCGGGAGGAAGACATTAAGTTTACCTACTGCACCGAGTATATCGTTACCGTCGATGAGACCGCCAAAAAGGATAACCCCGCCGAGCTGCGCTCCTATCTGGAGTCCATCGGCGATAGCGTGGTCTGCGTGCCCGATAATGATATTATCAAGATCCATGTCCATACCAACCATCCCGGCCGCGCCATCGAAGAGGCCCTGCGCTACGGTTCGCTGGTCAACCTCAAGATCGATAACATGAAGGAAGAGTTCCGCGCCCGCCAGAAGAGCGAGCCCCAGGCTCCTGCCATCGCAGAGCCTGAAAAGAAGTATGGCTTTGTCTCGGTGGTGGCCGGAGCGGGTCTTGCCGCCCTTTGCAAGGATCTGGGCGTGGATACCGTTGTGGAAGGCGGTCAGACCATGAACCCCTCCACCGCCGATATCTTGGCGGCCGACAACCCCACCCCCGCCGAGGTGGTGTTTGTCCTGCCCAATAATAAGAATATTATCATGGCCGCCGAGCAGGCCAAGGAGCTTTCCACCGCCAAGCAGGTGGTGGTCATCCCCAGCAAGACCGTTCCCCAGGGAATTACCGCCATGCTGGGCTTTGATGAGACTCTCGAGCCCGATGCCCTGGCCGAGGCCATGACCGCTCAGCTTGCCACCGTTAAGACCGCCCAGGTAACCTATGCCGCCCGCGATTCGGTCTTCGATGACCATGAGATCAAGGAAGGCCAGCTTCTCGGCCTGATGGAAACCAAGGTAACCTTTGTGGAAGATGATATGTCTACCGTCGTCCGCAAGCTCTTCGAGCAGCTTTCCGCCGAGGGCGGCAGCTACATCAACGTCTACTACGGCGAGGATGTAACCGAAGAGGATGCGGAAGCCATCGCCGCCCAGATCCGGGAGCAGCTTCCCGAAGCGGAGGTACTGTGTCTCCCCGGAGGGCAGCCTGTCTACCATTATATTTTTTCTCTGGAGTAAGACCGTTGAAATTGACGCAGAACAAAAAAGAGACCCGAAAGGGTCTCTTTTTTTAGCGATTTTTCCCGTCTCGCCGTATCGACATACGCCTTCACCGGGAGAAAATCACTTCTGCATTCAATTTAAACGGTCTATATGAAGTGATAATTTGAATAGTCTTTATGAGATGCAAAAAGAGACCCGAATTTCGGGTCTCTTTTTTGCAGTTAATTATTGATATTTACAATAAATCTAAAGGATACTCTTCTGCAAGCATCGGTATCAATTTTGCCATCTGCACCGTATACCGGCTTACTGTTTGATAAACCAACCGCTTCGAGAGTGGATGTCAATTTTGAAGTATCCACTCCGGTATCGGAGGATAGGCAATAGGTCTTCACATTTTGGGCCCGCTCTGTTGAAAGGGGAAGTCCGCTTTCGTAGGTGCTTCCCGAAAGAGCTGCAGTATGCCCTTCGACCATTGTTTTTGAAATGAAGCCGTTATATTTTTCATTATAGGCAACGGAGGTATATGCCTTTAAGAACTTATTGAGCAGGGCTTTACCCTCCTGTGTGATAACAGAAGAATCTCCGCCGAAGAGGACCGAGGCATTCATCGCCAATTCACCGGTGATGCGATTGATTGTTACCGGGATTCCTTGCGCCGCAAATTCATTGGCAAGATCATCCAAAAGATTGGCTTTCTTTTCGGCGATGGCTTTCAGCTCGGCCTCGGTAAGTGCGCCGACCTGCGCGACCTCTTCGCTG
>JAFSBD010000234.1 GCA_017442025.1 Clostridia bacterium | reverse complement strand
GATGGTCAAGCAGATGGCGGCTTACGATAAAGATGTTATCGATCGCTTGAAGGAAACAAAAGAAACCATCGAAGCCGAAACCAAAGCGATTGAAGAAAAGAAAGATAAACAGCAGAAAGCCTTGGATGCGCTTGAAAACAATGTTTCGTCTTTGGAGCAGAAGCAGGAGCAAAGCGATAATCTGATTGCGATCTTTAATGAAAAATCGCAAGAGAATATAAAAGCGATTCAAGCCGCAGAACGAGCCGAAGAAGAACTGCAGGCAGAGATTCGCAAGGAACTTGCTCAAAACGGCGAAGAAGAATTTGTAGGCGGACAGTTCTTATGGCCGCTGAACGGTTATTATACCATTACCAGCAAATTCGGCTATCGTACACACCCGGTTACCGGCGTTTATAAGCTGCATACCGGCGTTGATATTTCCGGCAGTAATGTGAATAAAAAGCCGATCCTTGCGGCGAATAGCGGTAAGGTTTTAAAAGCGGGATACAACAGAGGCTACGGCAATTATGTTGTTATCGACCATGGCGGCGGTTTTAGTACCCTCTACGGCCATGCAAGCAGTTTGAAGGTGCGTGTGGGGCAGACCGTCTCGCGGGGTGATGTTATCGCTTATGTCGGTTCTACCGGTTATTCAACCGGCCCTCATCTGCATTTTGAGATCATCGAAAACGGAACATATATGAATCCGCTTTCGTATTTCAGCAATATTAAGTTTAGATATTCATAATAAGGTGGTGTATTTATGAGGAAAAAGATAGAACTCGGAACAGTGATCTTCTTCATCGTTGCGGCTGTTCTGGTTGCTTGCATTGCCACCTATATGTATATGGCTCATATGGTTGAGCGTACCACCGGCAAAAGCGAGATGTTTGAAAAGCTCTCTCGCGTTTATCAGGTGGTGAACAATCGCTATGTGGGCGAATATGATGAGGATGCCGCAATGGATACCCTTCTCAGCGGTTATATCGAAGGGATCGACCGTTATGGCGTATACTTGGATAAGTCAAGTTATCTGGATTATAAAAAGGGTCTGGAAGGGAAATCTACCGGGATCGGTGTAAATGTAAAATATGTTGCATCGACCGGGCTTTTGAAGGTTACCCGCGTTCGTGCCGGCTCTCCTGCCAAAAAGGCGGGATTGGAAGCGGGGGATATGATCAGTAAAATTGATGGCGTTGATGTTTCCTCCATGAGTTATACCGATGCGGCAAATCGCTTGAAAGCTGCGGTGGGAACCGAGATCAAACTTACCCTGTTGCGCGGAGAGTCGACTGTTCTTGCAACTGTAACGGTTCAGGATTATACGGAAGCAACCGTTACCAACCGATTAATGGTTAATAATACCGCCTATGTTGCGATCAGTGAATTTGATACCAATACCGCGGCGGATTTCATCAAAATTATGGATGATTATAAATCCAAGGGTATAAATAAGTTCATTTTCGATGTGCGCAACAATACCGGAGGCTCTCTTACCGCGGTTACGGAGATACTGGACTATATTCTGCCGAAGGGTACACTCTGCACAACGCGGGATAAGAATGGAAAGGAAAACAGCTATTCTTCCGAAGAATCCTGCTTGGATGCGCAGATCGTTGTTTTGATTAATGGCGGGACCTATAGTGGCGGTGAACTTTTTGCGGCCGCTATCCGGGATTTTGAGTATGGAACGCTGATAGGGACACTGACCTATGGAAAAGGCATGGCTCAAGAGGTAATCCCCTTGGGAGATGAAAGTGCGCTCTATTTATCTACCAACCTCTATTTCCCGCCCAATGGTGAAAACTATGACGGCAAGGGGGTTGCTCCCCATGTTGAAGTTACCATGACTGCGGATCAGGAGGATCGGTTCTATGAATTGAATTTCGATGAAGATCCCCAGCTTCAGCAGGCAATGGCAACATTAAACGGGTAAAATGAAATGGCTTGGATTTGCTCCAAGCCATTTTTTATTGCATATTTTTAAGGTGAATTGCGGCATTTTCTAAATGATTCATCTCATCTTCGTTTAGATCAAAATCCAGGATTTCTTCAACACCGTTTTTACCGATCAGAGCAGGAAGGCTCATATAGATCCCTTGGAGACCGTAATGACCGTCTACCAACACCGAGACGGGAAGAACCGAATGTTGGTCTTTGACAATACATTCTACAATTCGTCCAACTGCCTTTGCAATACCGTAATAGGTAGCACCTTTCCCTTCGATAATGCGGT
>JAFSBD010000233.1 GCA_017442025.1 Clostridia bacterium | reverse complement strand
TTTCAACGGTAATGTGCTCAGCACCGGCATCCAATGCATTTTCAACCAGTTCTTTCACAACACTTCCGGGGCGTTCCACCACCTCGCCGGCCGCAATTTTATTGGCAATATCCTGATCCAACACCTGAATTTTCGGCATCTTAAAGCTCCTTTGCTTTTTGCGTTAATTCATATAAGATCCCCATTGTTTCAATGGGAGTCAATGTACTTACATCCAGTTCCTTTAATCGGTCGATAATGGCGCATTGCTCCATATAACCCAGGCTGATCTGATCCTCCTGTTCATATTCCTTTGGAGCAGCCGGCGCAACGGCGACACCGCCATTATCGATCTCTTGCAAGATCTTTTTGGCGCGTTTAACAACCTCCGGCCTTACGCCCGCCAAGGCGGCAACCTCAATGCCATAACTTCGATCGGCACCGCCGGGAATGATCTTACGCAAGAAGATAATGTCATCACCGCGTTTTTTAACAGCAATATTATAGTTCACGATCCCATTATCGGGCGTAGCCAGCGCGCACAGTTCATGATAATGGGTCGCAAACAAGGTTTTAGCCCCCAATTTTTTAGCATCGCTGACATATTCCATCACCGCACGCGCAATGCTCATACCGTCATAGGTAGAAGTTCCGCGCCCGATCTCATCAAAGATCAAAAGCGAGGAAGAGGTTGCATGATCGAGAATATGCGCCACCTCTGTCATCTCCACCATAAAGGTAGACTGGCCGGAGGAAAGATCATCCGACGCGCCGACGCGGGTAAAGATCTTATCGACAATACCGATATGGGCACTTTTGGCAGGGACAAAACTGCCGATCTGAGCCATCAGGGTGATCACCGCCACCTGGCGCATATAGGTTGATTTACCTGCCATATTCGGGCCTGTTATTAAGCTGAGCCGCTGGTCGTTCTGATTTAATAAAGTGTCATTGGGAACAAACAGCGTATTTTTCATTACGCTCTCAACAACAGGATGACGCCCATCGACAATATGGATCTCATCGCTTTCATCCACAATCGGGTGGGCATAATTATTTTCCTGCGCCACCTGGGCAAAAGAACAAAGAACATCCAAGGTAGCCAATGCCGTTGCAGCGCGTTGAATTTCCTTCAGCCGCGCACCAACCTTGCTTCGAACATCGCAGAATAGTTCATATTCTCTGCTCTGGCACCGTTGATTGGCATACAAAATTTTAGTTTCGAGATTCTTAAGATCTTCGGTGATATATCGTTCGCAGTTGACCAAGGTCTGCTTGCGAATATAGGTTTCGGGCACAAGATCATAATAAAGCTTCGTTACTTCGATGTAATAGCCAAAAACCTTATTGTAGCTGATTTTAAGGGATTTAATGCCTGTCCGCTCCCGTTCCTCGGCTTCCCAATCAAACATGATCTTTTCGGAATCCTTGGTCATGGCGCGGCATTCATCTACCTCTGCATCATAGCCATCACGAATGATGTTCCCCTCCCGAATGGTAAGCGGAGGATCATCGCAGATGGCCGATTCAATCAATTGATGCAGATCTTCCATATCCGATAAATTGCGATCCGCTTCGCAAAGCATTCCTGCCTTAAAGGATTTCAGAACATTTTTGATTTGGGGAAACATTCCAAAGGTCTGCCCAAGGGCATTGAGATCCCTTGCATTGCAGGTATTGAGCATCACGCGGGTCATCAACCGCTCCATATCGTAGGTCTTACCTAAAAGTTCCCGCAGTTCGTCCCGAAGCATCATATTGCTCTTGAGTTCTTCAACAGCAGAAAGGCGGCGGTTGATCTCCCCGATCTGCACCAAGGGCCGCTCCAAATATGTACGCAACAGGCGGGAACCCGCAGAGGTCTTGGTTTTATTCAAGACCGAGAACAATGTCCCCTTTTTATCACCCCGACGAATGGATTCGGTCAATTCCAGATTGCGGCGGGTTGCCGCATCCAATTCCATATATTGCTCGGGATAAAAGACATGAAGCTTATCCAAATACCCAATATCGCTCTTCTGGGTATCGGAAATATAAGAAAGAAGGTAGAATAAACAGCAAACACTCTCTTTTCGATTGGGCAACCCCAGTTCATCCAATGTCGCAGCATGAAAATGCTGCAAAACGGCGGGCGCAAAATCCTGCTCTTCGATGGGACCCAAATCGGTTACTAACGCACCCAACCGCTCCTTGGCGTAATCGGTTACCTCTTTGCGCCCGCAAGACTCTTCGCTGACCAAAACCTCACTGGGCGAAAACCGCCCCAGCTCATTGATCAATGCCTTATTATCGGGATGATCCAGCAAAGTCAGCTCAATGTCCCCGGTGGAAATGTCGGCAAAGCAAAGTGCAACGCGCTCTTCACCACCGATCAGGCAAGCAAGATAATTATTCCGCCCTTCGTCCAGCATGCTGGATTGAGTAACGGTTCCGGGGGTGATAACCTTAATAACATCGCGCCGAACCAGACCCTTTGCATTTTTAGGGTCTTCTACCTGCTCGCATATACCAACTTTATATCCGTTTGCAACCAGCTTGGCCGCATAACTTTCATAGCTATGGAACGGAACGCCACACATCGGTGCGCGCTCGCTCATGCCGCAATCCTTACCGGTAAGGGTGAGTTGCAGTTCCCTGGATGCGGTAACCGCATCATCAAAGAACATTTCATAAAAATCACCCACACGGTAAAAAAGAATATAGTCCTTATAGCGATTCTTAATTTCAAAAAACTGCTCCATCATCGGAGAAAGCTTCGCCATTTAAAATCCTCCTGAATCTGCCCTTACTTAATGGCAGCCGCCGCAAGTAGAGCAATCATGTGTGCAACTTTGGGGTTCTTCACCGGTAACATAAAAGGTCAGAACACCATTAACCTGACCCATCAGCTCTTCTACAGCCTTACCTGCATCCTGCATGGCAACCATGCTTTCATTTTCCATGATCTTGGTGTATACGCTCTTCACACGCTCTTCTACTTCGGCAATGCGTTCCTGATCAGCATCTGCACCGGTATTGAGGGTCATGAGGGTCATCCGATGGAGGTTAAACTCCTGCACCAGCTTCTGCGCCTCTTCATCTTGATCAAAGGCAGCCTTCGCAGCTGTATATTTTTGCACCTGCTCGCTGCTCTGCAGCAATGCGCCCAATTCTTTTGCTTTCTCAATAATTTCAGTCATTTTCATTCTCCTTTATTTTACCGTCCAAAGACCAGGATTTGGCTTTGGTTACGGTTACTTTACAAAATGTTCCGATCAATTCAGGCGAGCCCTTGAAATCGACCGTTTTTCCGCCTGCGGTTTTTCCGCTCAGCGTATTATCATCGTTTTTGCTGACCGATTCAACATAAACGGTTATGTCCTTCCCTTCCATCTCCTTATTCTTTTTAAGGCAGACAGCGTGTTGCAATTCCAGCAAACGGTTAAACCGCTCCTTCTTCACCGATTCTTCCACCTGATTTTCCATTAGTGCCGCTTTGGTTCCGGTTCTTTTGGAATAATTAAAGGTATATAGATTATCAAATTGCACCTTATCCACCAAGTCAAGGGTGCATTGAAAATCCTCTTCGGTCTCACCCGGGAAACCCACAATAACGTCACTGGTGATAACAACATCGGGCATCACCTTTCGCGCATACTCAATCAACTCATAATAGGATTCCGCCGTATAATTACGGTTCATCTCCTTTAGGATGCGGTTACTTCCCGATTGGAAGGGAAGTTGAAGCTGATGGCATACCTTTTCACAGGAAGCCATGGTATCCAAAAGTTTAAAACTGCAATCCTTCGGATGGCTGGTGGTAAAGCGAATCCAAAAATCACCCGGGATACGATTGATTGCGGCAAGAAGATCTGCAAAATCCATCTCGCCTTCCAGATCCTTCC
>JAFSBD010000232.1 GCA_017442025.1 Clostridia bacterium | reverse complement strand
AATATTTTTTTCATCGCTGTTCCCTCCCTGTTTTATATATGAGAACGCGATGAAGTTTATGAAAGGAAATAGGAGCAAGCAGTTGCTTGCTCCTTTATAGATTAATACATTCCGCCGCCCATCTGGCCCATCGCAGCCGCTGCTGCAGCATCTGCCGCAGGATCTTTAATATCAGCAACAATGCTTTCGGTGGTCAGCACCATCGCCGCCACACTGGCTGCATTTTGCAAGGCACTTCTGGTAACCTTAGCAGGATCGACAATGCCGGCCTCCAGCATATCGCAATATTCTTCTTTAAATGCATCAAAACCGTAGTTTACATCTGCATTTTTGCGAATATTTTCAAGAATGACTGAACCTTCCAGGCCGCTATTAGTCGCGATCTGACGAACGGGGGCTTCCAGCGCTTTCAGAACGATCTGAACGCCGGTCTTCTCATCCCCTTCGACTTCATCCAGCAATTTGGATGCAACATCGATCGCCTTAATATAAGCAGTACCACCGCCGGCAACAATACCCTCTTCGACCGCCGCCTTGGTTGCGGCAAGGGCATCATCTACCCGCAGTTTCTTTTCATTCATTTCGGTCTCAGTTGCGGCACCGACCTTGATGACTGCAACGCCGCCGGCCAGTTTTGCCAAACGCTCTTCCAGCTTTTCGCGGTCATAACTGGAGGTGGCAACAGCAATTTGATTCTGAATTTGCTCGATCCGAGCCTGAATTGCATCGGGACGTCCGCATCCACCAACGATGATGGTCTTTTCTTTCTGAACCTTAACTTGGGTTGCGCGTCCAAGCATATCCACTGTTGCAGTCTTGAGATCCAGGCCCAGTTCTTCGCTGATGACCTGGCCGCCGGTGAGAATGGCGATATCCAACAGCATTTCCTTACGGGAATCGCCAAAACCCGGTGCCTTAACCGCAACGCAAGAGAAGGTACCGCGGATCTTATTGACAATCAGAGTAGCAAGAGCCTCACCCTCGATATCCTCGGCGATGATCATCAGCTTTTTGCCTGCCTGAACAATCTGCTCCAGCAAAGGAAGAATTTCCTGAATGTTGGTGATCTTCTTATCGGTGATCAGGATGAAGGCATCGTCCACAACTGCTTCCATCTTATCGCTATCGGTAACCATATAGGGAGTAATATAACCGCGATCAAATTGCATACCTTCCACAACATCACAGATGGTCTCAGCAGTCTTGGACTTCTCGACGGTAATAACACCGTTGGTAGAAACTTTTTCCATCGCCTCGGCAATCAGCGCACCAACCGCCTCATCGGCCGAAGAAACGGTTGCAACACGGGCAATATCCTTGCTACCGGTGATTTTTTGAGAATTCTTGGAGATGGTCTCAACAACACAGTCTACCGCCTTCTGAATGCCCTTGCGAACAACCATCGGATTGGCACCGGCGGCCACATTCTTCATCCCTTCGCAGATCAAAGACTGCGCAAGCAAGGTTGCAGTGGTTGTACCGTCGCCGGCGATATCGTTGGTCTTGGTGGAGACCTCCTTCACCAACTGAGCACCCATATTTTCAAAGGGATCGTCCAGTTCAATATCCTTCGCAATGGTAACACCGTCATTAGTGATCAGAGGTGTTCCGAACTTTTGGTCCAGAACAACATTTCTACCCTTGGGGCCAAGGGTGATCTTAACGGTATTTGCGAGCTTATCAACGCCGCTCTGCAGGGCTTTTCTGGCTTCTTCGCCGTACTTAATTTGCTTTGCCATAATCATTCACTCCTTATTCTTCTACCAATGCCAAAATATCACTCTGGCGGGCAATCAAAAATTCCTCACCCTCGATCTTGATCTCCGTTGTACCATATTTACGAAGGACAACGCGATCACCGGGCTGAACAACCATCTCCACCTTATTTCCATCCACATATCCACCGGGGCCGACAGCCAGCACTTTGGCTACCTGAGGCTT
>JAFSBD010000231.1 GCA_017442025.1 Clostridia bacterium | reverse complement strand
CGGTGCCTACCTGGTACTCATTGTTCAGTTTACGACGAATGTTATCAATTAAGATCTTCTCATCATCATCCGTTACATTGGAATCGATGTTCATTCCGGGGAAGAGTTTGGTCTTGGCCCAGCTATTGAATACAAACTTGCCCATGAGACCTTCTTCGGTATAACTATCGCCAAACAAATTGGCATGATAGTAGACCAAGCCATAGGTAATACCCAGATCAACGCAGTTATAGATCTTGGTGGTGGCAGCAGCATAACCGCTGATACCATAACCGCCGCTCACCTTGCCCAGGTTGAAGCAGTTATCGATATTCAAGAGGCCGCGGCCGTCACCAACGATACCGCCTACGTTATCACGATGAGAAACCTTAATCTGAGCAGCATTCCAGCAGTTGCGGATGTAATGACCGCCGGTTTTACCGAAGAGACCGCCGGCTTTATAGCCCTTATAGATGGGATCACCCTCATCATTTGTACCGGCCTGCTCGTCGCCGGTAACCTCAACGATACCGCTCTCGATACCGAGGTTGCGAGCCCACATTCTACCGGAGGTATTACTGATCAAACCAACGGGATAAGCGGGTTTATCAACATAAACATGGATATTGGAGAACGCATAACCATGGCCATCGATATTGGCTGCGCAATAGCCGCCATAGCAGAGGGGCAGCATGGTTTCGTTTTCCATATCGATATCGGCAGTGAGATGCAAAACGGTATTGATATCGAAATAGGTTTCGTCAACGGTGCCGGTAGTCATCGCAACGGCAGCCAGCCATTCGGCCTTGCTGCCGATGGCAAAATTCTTAACGCCGGTATCCTTATAGGCAGCATAATCGGCGATAGAGGGATAGTTGGGATAGGTCATGGAAGCAGCCGCCTTGGAAACATCAGCTTCTGCAGTAATTGCAGCGTTGATGGCATCCAAAGTATTGGCAGCGAGGGCTTCCTCAGCGATTGCCTTCCATTCGTTCTGAGCAGTCCAGGATGCAGAAGTGAAGTATTTCGCTTCGCGTGCATTATAGAGAGCCAGCAGATTTTCGAGGCTCCGCTTAGCAGCAGCCAAAAGGGAATCTGTATCCGCACCAACGTTGATAACAGTATCCTCAACGCCTGCGGTAACGATGTTGCCGTTTACCAGAGCGTCGCCGCTTTCAACAACAAGAACGTCGCTTCCGCTTACCGCATAGCTGATTCTTGCGCCGGTAGCTGCATAGAATACTTCACCATCGATAGTGATCTTAACAACCTTATCGGTTGCAGAACCCAAAACGGTCTTGCCGGCCTTAACAGTGAAGTAGATGCCGCTTGCGGCACTGCCTTCGTTCAGTTTATAAGCCAATGTGCCATCGGCATAAGCATCAACAGTCAAAGCATACTTTGCTTCAAAAGCGGCAATTGCATCAGCATGATCAACAAATACCTGATCATAGTTGGTACCATCGCCCAAGTCAAAGGCCTTACCGCCGATGTTATAGGAGTTGATGGTAGGCTCTGCAAAGGTAGCGGAAGCACCATACTGATTGGTATGAACGCCGCTGATACCGTCTACGCCTTCAGAGTAGACAAAGGAGTTCTTAACCAGACCCTTATTCGCTTCAGCATAACCTACCATACCGTTGACACTATAGGCAGGGGCATCGGTCTCAATGGAACCAATATAATAGCAACCGTCGATCGCAAGGGATGCGGAGCCACGGCCAACAAAGCCGCCCACCTTACCGGTATAACCTTCGCAGGTCTTAATGGTCAGCGCGCTCCAGCAATTGGTGACGGGGCAAAGCTTAGCATAACCGGCAAAAGAACCAATGTAGGAGCCTTTTCCGGTAGAGGTAACAGTACCGCTTGCCAAAGCAATATCCTTGATGGCACCGCCGGTCTTATCGGCAAACAGACCAATACCGGTCGTATTGCCGGTGCCGGAAATAGAACCGGAACCGGTTGCAACGATGTTCAGGTTCTTAAATACATAACCATGGCCATCGAGGGTACCTTCAAAGCGATACTTGCAGTAACCAACAGGCAGCATCTCGGTATCTTCAAAGTCGATGTCGCTGGTTACATGGAAGGAATAACCATTATAGGAAAGGGAGTTGGTGGTGGAGTACTCAACCAGCGCCAACCAATCAGCCTTATCGTTGATGGTATAGTTCTTAATAACGTTTTTATAGAGTTCGAAATCAGCTGCGCCGGGATAGTCGGGATAGGACAATGCTGCGGCAGTGATGGCGGGAGCGGCTTTGGTCTTTGCAACAACAGCATCGTCGGTTGCATAAGGATCGGCGATCAGAGCCTCAGCCTCAACGATCCAAGCCTCGATGGCTGCCCAGTTGCCAACATATTTGGCATCATACTTATCATAGGAATCGATCTTCGCCTGAAGAGCCGCTTTCTTTGCATAGAATTCGGAATCTTCATAATCGATATAGGAAACGGTTGCATCCGACTGGCCAACGGTCAAGGTATTGCCCTCAACAACTGCGCCGGAAACAACGCGAACCTTACCGGCGGCTGCCTCAGGCAGCTCGACAGTCAAGCCTTCCATACCATAGTAATTGGTAACAACCGAGCCGTTGACGAGAGATACGCGCCATACACGATCGGTAGCAGTACCATAGGTAACACCCTTATCGGCATCCAACTTATAGTAAACTTCGCCCTTTGCGCCGTTGGTTGCCTTCCAAGCAGCCTCGGCAGCAGTTTCAGCATTAAATACTGCATCTACCTGTGCTTCATCAGTAATGGGAGAACCATCGGGCATGGTTGCAGAGCCTGCAGCAAAGCCATGGGTCTTACCCCAGAAGTTAGTGATGGAGTAGCTATTGGCATTGATAAAGGTATGCAGACCGTTGTTATGGGAGTTTACTGCACCCAGAACGCCTGCGCCGGAACCAACGAAGGTACCCAGATCCAAGCAGTTCTTGATGGTGGGGTTAGCGGAATAGCCATAGAAGACGGATGCACCGGCATCGCCCTCAGAGGTAGTCTGAACAGTACCATAGTTGATACAATTCTCGATAACCTGGCTTGCTGCGGGGCGAGCGAAGAAGACGCTCAGCCAACGACCTCTGACATCAGAGGGACCCTTAACAGTAACGCTGGACCAGCAGTTCTTGATGGTAGCAGCGCGACCTGCGCAAGCACCGGCAGAGAAAGCAGCAGTGCTGGCGCCGTTAGCAGCAGTGGAAGTATTGGTGATTGCACCGGTCAGGCCCAGATCCTGGATAGTACCTGCGCCCAGAGCACCGATCAAGGAAACGCCCTGATACTGATCAGTGCCGCCTTCCATCTCGATCTTGATGTTCTTGAAGGTATAGCCCTGACCATAGAGTTTACCATCAAACAAGCAGCTTGCGCCATAAGCCAGAGGCTTCATGTTCGTGCTTTCAAAATCAATATCATTGGTAACATAGAGGGTCAGATCACAGCTCTTACCTTCGAAATCTTCGGTCAGCTTGATCCAATCTTCCTTAACTGTAATACCCCAAGTATTGGTGGTATTCAGTGCACTATAAAGTTTGTTCTCAGAATAGGGAATATAAGTATTCTCTTTGATGGTGAGGGTCAGCGCGTTACCGGCACCGGTTACCGCAACAACCTCGGCAGTGGTGATGCTTTCGGCATTCAATGCTGCGAGTGCATCGGTTTGCCATGCGGCCAGAGCATCGCCCTCATTGAAGTATGCAGGATTATAATCCTTCATTCCATCATAGAGCGCCTGCAGATCTGCCTTGGCAGCGGTAGGATCGTCTTTACTTACCTGAATATTTACATCCGCATTGGGAACGGTGAGGGTGTTTCCTGCGATGGCAGATTCATAACCCTCGGTAATGCCATAGACTACATTTTCGGTAACCTCGGCATCGGCAAGAACCTGAGCCAGATCCAAGGTTTTGCCGTTGTTCAGATAGTAGGTTGCACCATCAACCAAACCGCTAAAGGTGATCTTCTGAACGCGATCGGTAGCGGTACCAAAGACAACGCCCTTGGTATCATCCAGCTTATAGTAAACTTCGCCATCTGCACCGTCGGTTGCCTTCCAGGCAGCCTCACCGGCGGAGGCGGCATTCATCAAAGCATCAACTTGATCAGCGCTGGTGATAGCCTGGCCATTGATGGTAGCAGCAGCATTTACTCCGCTGGCATCAAAGGTGTGGGTCTTGCCCCAATAGTTATGGCCGACCGCATAGCTGTTGGAAAATACGATATTCTGCAAGCCGTTATGATGGGAAGTAACAGAACCGCCTACACCGGAACCATTGGAAACCAAAGTGCCCAGATCGATGCTATTCTTAACGGTTGCCTGAGCACCATAGGGGAAGAATACAGAAACACCACCGTTGGTGGAGGTGGATTCAACCGTACCATAGTTGATACAGTTCTCAACCTTCTGGTTGAGAGCAGGAACAGCATAGAATACGCTCAGATACAGAGATCTGTTGGTGGAAGGTCCCTTAACATGAACATCCGACCAGCAGTTCTTAATAAGAGCATTGTTGCCTGCAGCTGCACCGCCGGAGAAAACTGCGGTACGGGCACTGGTGGAGGTCGAGGTATTATAAATATTACCGGTAATACCTAAATCCTGAATGGTACCTGCGCCCAAAGCACCGACCAAGGATACGCCTTGATACTGGTTGGTGCCGCCTTCCATCTCGATCTTGATGTTCTTGAAGGTATGGCCCTGACCATAGAGTTTGCCATGGAACAGGCGGCTAGTACCATAGGACAAAGGCTTCATGTTGGTGTTTTCGAAGTCGATGTCGTTGGTAACATAGAGCTCCAACGAACAGTTTACACCTTCGAAATCCTCGGTCAACTGAATCCAGTCCTCCTTGGAGGAGATGGAGTAGGCCGAAAGACCCTGAGCCTTCGCCTCACTATAGCGAGGCGGCATTGATACTTCTTCCGCACTCGCGGGCAAGACAATGCCTGCAAGCATCGAAATCAGCATCATGACAGCTAAAAAGCTGCACAACAAACGTTTTTTCATCGAACATACACTCCTTTAAATTTAATTAAACTGAGGCATTATTATCAATGATAGCACACATTTTTGAATTTTGCAACTGTAATAATGTACAAAAAAACCAGATGTTTTTTGGTATTATAATATAATTTAGGCGTTTTATCCAACGCCCTATATATTATATATGTTAATATTAATAGGGCTGTGGAAAACTCATCGGTTTTCCACAGCCCTCATTATTTTTTTAATTAGAATACGCCCCAATATTTTTCGTAGGATTGTTTGGTGCCCATCCGCACCTCGGCATAGACCGCAAAGTGATCGGAAACATAGCCCTCCCCGATATTCTGCTCGGGAACGGCGGGGCGTTCATAGCAATAGCCGAAATGATCAACAGCAAGGTTTCTATGGGGCTTTGCCATGATATAATCGCCGAAGACACCGCCGTCCGGATAGGAAAAGGCGTTATAAGCACCGTTGCGGATATCCCCCAGCTCGCAAATGCCATCCTTCGCCATCGCTTCGGAGACAGGGCGCAGATCGCCCAGCAGATTGGTCTGCATCAAACGCCAATACTGGTCGTCCTCATAAGCGATGTTGAAATCGCCCATGATAAAGGAATATTCGCCCGCGGTGCGGAAGGAATTGGCGATCAGATTACGGATCTTATTGATATGGGCATCCTCTTCATAGAACCCGAAATGGGTGGAATAAACATTGAAAAACTGCCCGCTTGCCAGATCCTTCAGCTTTACCCAGGTAACAATGCGAGGATG
>JAFSBD010000230.1 GCA_017442025.1 Clostridia bacterium | reverse complement strand
CAGGAGGCCGTTTATCGCGATGCTCAGCAGCAGGCGCAGGAGATCATCGCCCAGGCTCAGCAAAATGCCCGCGAGATGAAGAACGCGACCGTTGAGTATTGCGACAGCATTTTAACCCGCACCGCCGAAAGCCTTACCAAGAGCAGTGCGGCCATCGAAGAGACCCGCAAATCCATCCGCAAGCAGAAGGCATGAGAAAAGAGCGGATCTATATCCTCGACTGGCTGCGGGGAATCGCTGTTGCGGGGATGGTGCTCCATCATGGGCTGTTTGCTCTGGAGCAGGTCTCTTATATGTTTGGTCAGCCCATCGACTTTTGGGTGCTGGATACCAAAACCTTTTGGGTCCTGCAGGAGATCTTTGTTGGCCTATTCTTGATGATCAGCGGTATCTGCACCGCCTTTTCCCGCAGCGTTTTGCGGCGGGGGCTGATCGTCAGCGGCGGGGCGCTGTTGATTACCTTGGTAACCGGGGTCTTGCTTCCTTCCATCGGAATAAGCGGCCTGGAGATCTGGTTTGGCATTCTGCATATGTTTGGCCTCTCCATGCTCCTTTACGGGCTGTTTACCTGCAAAAAACGCTGGGTGCCGGTGGTTACCGCCATCGCCCTCTTCTGCTTTTGGCTGGCGGTTATCACCTGCCGGGGAATGCAATGGGCTGATAACGCGGCCATCATCGTTGGGATCCTGCCCGAGGATTTTTATTCGGCCGATTATTACCCTCTCTTTCCCTATTTCCTGCTCTATCTGGCGGGCACCTTTTTGGGGCCTGCGGTGCGGGAGGGGAAGTTTCCCGCATGGTTTTATACCCTGCGCTTTAAGCCGATGGAATGGGTGGGGCGGCATTCCCTTTGGATCTATCTCATCCATCAGCCCATCCTTTTTGGGTTGTTTGCCTTGATCTATTATTTAATTTCATAGCCAATTAATTTCATAACCAAAACCCGCCACTTTTGTGGCGGGTTTTAAAATTTTTCTTGACATATCGGCAAATAAAGTGTACTATTGTATTAGTGAAGTAATACAGATGGAGGTGAATGTATGGTTTGGACCCTGAATAAGAAACATCCCCTATGCCCCCAGATCTATGAGCAGATCTGCGTTGGCATCGCCAAGGGCGAATTTCAGCCCGGCGAGCGGTTGATGTCGGTGCGGGAGGTGGCGGTGGCCGCAGGTGTCAATCCCAATACCGTTCAGAAGGCCTTTGAAGCGTTGGAGCAGGATGGCATTTTACATTCGGTGCGCGGCTCCGGTTGGTATGCCGGGGAGGATACCGCCAAAGCCCGGGAAGTGCTTCAAAAGATCATCGCCGAAAAAACCGCCGCATATTTTAATGAAATGGATGCTTTGGGGCTTGCGCCCGAGGCGGTAAAGCTTTATGTAAAGGAGTGGAATCAATGAGTGAAGTATTGCGTTGCGAAAACCTTGTTAAACGCTACGGAAATCAGTTAAACGCCCTCAATGGGATCAATCTGTCCCTGGAGAGCGGCAAGATCGTTGGACTTTTGGGCCCCAACGGATCGGGCAAAACGACCCTGATCAAGATCATCAACGGCCTGCTTACCCCAACCCTCGGAAAGGTTTTGATCGATGGCCATGAGCCGGGAGTGGAAACTAAAAAGCTGGTGGCCTATCTGCCGGATAACAGTTACCTCAATTCCTGGATGACCATTCAGCAGATTGTGGATTATTTTGCCGATTTTTATGCGGATTTCCGCCCCGACCTGGCGCTTTCCATGCTGGAGCGGCTGGATATCCGCCCCAATATGCGGCTCAAAACTCTATCCAAAGGAAATAAGGAAAAGGTCTGTCTGATTTTGGTGATGTCCCGCAATGCCAAGCTTTATGTTTTGGATGAGCCCATCGCGGGGGTCGATCCTGCGGCGCGGGATTATGTCATCTCCACCATTATCAATAACTATAATCCCGATGCCACCGTTTTGATCTCCACCCATCTGATTTCGGATATTGAGGAGATCTTGGATCGGGTGTTGTTCCTCAAGAGCGGAAATATTGTTTTGGATCAATCGGTGGATGAGATCCGCGAAGAACACGGCAAGAGTGTGGACGAACTGTTCCGGGAGGTATTCCGATGGTAAAGAAATTATTTAAACATGAAATATTGGCTTGGCTGCGGGTGTGGACACCCATGCAGATCATCCTGCTGGCGGTAGCCGCCTTCGGGAGAGTCTGGCAGTTTTTTGAAAACGACAGTATGACCTACGACATTATTTACGGTTCCGCCATCGCGCTTTATGTTGTGGCGATCATTGCAAGCATTGGGCTGGCAACGGTGTTTGGCGTCGTTCGGTTTTATAAGAATCTCTTTTCGCGGGAGGGCTATCTTTCCTTCACCCTTCCTGTTACCCCCGCCCAGCATATTTGGGTAAAGCTGCTCACCGCGGGGATGTTTTCGGTTTTATCTTTGTTGGTTGTGGTTCTTTCCTTCGGTATTTTCACCGCAGGCGAACTCTTTGTTGAAATCATCAAAGCATTAAGCTACATCATCAAGCAAGCCATCCCGCTGTTGGGTGCTCATTTGATCTTCTATATCATCGAGTTTGTTTTGTTGATCGGGGTTGCATTTTTGGCGGAATATCTGCTTTACTACGTCTGCATTGCGCTGGGCCAGACCTTTAAAAAGAATCGCGTGATCGGTGCGGTTGGTGTATACTTTATTTATTATATCATTAACCAGGTGATTGGCACGATCCTTTCCGTTATCATCATGCTTTTGGCCGAAACCGATTTCTTTTTGGCGATCGGTCGGTTTGTTGAAGAAAACCCCTTTGAAACGGTACATATCGTATTCTGCGTAGGGTTGGTCTTTGGGGCATTGCTTGCGGCGCTCTATTTCGTGATCACCCACGCGGTGATGCGCAAAAAGCTGAATTTGGAGTAATTGCTATGAAAAAATGTAAGAAAATTATTGCGGCAATATTGCTGCTTGCCATCTGCTTGGTTGCTACCGGCTGTGTCAATATTAAGGAACTGCGCAAAACCCATGGAATCTGGGCGGATGAAGGCCAGATGGTGATCCAACTCAACGGGAAGGAATATAAGAAGCTTCCCTATGCGGATGACCGGTTTAATATAGATGGCTGGCAACAGATCTTTGTAACAACAAAGGATGTCCCTGTTTTGCTCGCGCAGACCGGATCGTCCTTTCTCATGAATAAAAAGGAGATCCTTTTGCAGGATCAGACCCTCCCTTATGAAGGGGGATACTACTGCCGCAGTGATTATTATGATGCGGTTGTGGAGGAATATCAAAAAGGCGTGGTATTTACCCGCTATATCTATGAATATTATGATGACGAAACTGAAAAAGATAAGGTTTATGAACTGACCAAGGAGCAGATCAATGCCATCGAGCGTGTGGCCGGTGATGAAACCTTGCGGTCTGATATCGATACCGATTCGTTGTTTAGTTCTCCTTATATTACTTGCTATAGTGAGGGCGAGATATTCCGCAAGGATTATGGATATATCCTGAAAAGAAACGAAGAATATTATTTCGTTGAGGAAGAGAACTATGAAAGCTACTGTTATCGGGTTCCCGTTGAATTGAATTCCGTTTTTGATGAGATCATGTATGCCTACGAAACCTATTCCTTCGTTTATTAAAAGAACAGCCTTGAGCCATATGGCTCAAGGCTGATTTTTTATTTATCGCGGGGTTTAACAAAGCAGGCGAAGAGGATGCCGAAGCCGATGGCGGCGGCGATGCCGCCCGCGGTGGCGCGCAGGCCCCCGAGGAAGGCACCCAGCAGGCCGTAGTGGTCCACCGCCTGCTCCACTCCCTTGGCCAGGGAATAGCCAAAGCCGGTGAGGGGGATGGTGGCACCTGCCGCGCCAAAATCAACAATTTTATCATAAATACCCAGCGCGGTCAGCACCACGCCGCCAACAACATAAAGGACAACGATCCTTGCGGGCGTCCAGTTGGTTTTATCAATGAGGATCTGCGCCAGCAGGCAAAGCAGTCCACCCACTAAAAATACCTTCAGATAGATCATGCTTTTTCTCCTTTCAGATGGATCAGATGGGCGATGGAGGGGATGGACTCCCCTTGCATGATCGAAAGGGGGCTCATCAACGCGCCGGTGGATAAAAAGAGGACGTTTTTCAGCTTGCCCTGCTCCATTTGGGGCAAAACATAGGCGGTCAAAACCGCCGCGCTGCAGCCGCATCCGCTCCCGCCGGCATGCATATCCTGCTTTTGGCGGTCGTAGATCAAAAGACCGCAATCCTGATAGTTGCGGTGTAGATCTACACCGCCTTTTTGCGCCAGATCCACCACCACCTCCGCGCCGATGGCGCCCAGATCGCCGGTTAAGATCAGGTCGTAGTCGGAGGGCTTGGTCTTTGTCTCCCGCAGGTAGTCCAGAATTAATTTCAAGGCGGCGGGTGCCATGGCCCCGCCCATGTTATTTTGGTCGGTTACCCCCGGATCCTGGATGCTGCCGAAGGCTCCGCCATGGAGGCGGATGGCGCTTTTTTGATCCCCTAAGATCACCGCGCCCGAAGCGGTAACGGTATGTTGGGCGGCGGGCGGCCGCTGACCGCCGTATTCCAAGGGGAAGCGGTATTGCCGCTCGGCGGTGCCGAAATGGGAGGAGGTAAAGGCGGCGGCCTTTTTGGAGACCCCCGCCTCTAAGGAGAGGGCGGCAATCAAGGTGGAGAGCGCCATGGTGGAGCAGGCACCGTAGAGCCCGATATAGGGAACGTTGCTATCCCGAAAGCTATAGGCCGAGCTGATGCATTGGTTGAGAAGATCTCCTGCCCCCACCAGGTCCAGCTCCTCCCGCTTGACGCCCGCCCTTTTGAGGGCGTTTTGCAGGGCGGTCTGCTGGAGATAGACCTCCGCCTGCTCCATTGTCTTTTTGCCGCAATAGAGATCGGGCTCGATCTGGTCAAAGAGCTTGCCCAGCGGACCTTGCTGTTCTTTGGCACCGGCAATGTTGCCGTAGCCGTTGATATAGATCTTTTTTTCAAATTCAAAGGCATAACGCCCCTTTTTGATCGCCATAAAAGAAAACCCCTTTTGCAAATATCATGTGGTTAATATTTGCAAAAAGGGATTTTTTATTCATAAAGGAAGGAGCAGGCAAACATCCGCGTGCCGTCGGCCGCTTCGCCCTTCACCAAAGCGGAATTTTCTTCTTTGGCGCAGAAGAGGGAAAGGGGCTGGCCTTGCAGCACCTCATGGAGAAAATCAATCTGAAAGGCGCGGATTATTGCTTGATGCCCGCCCAAAGCAGTTTCGGCAAAGGATGCGTAGTGGGTATTATTCACATGGCCGTTGCCATCGATCAGGGAAGGGTCGGGGGTGATGGTGCAGGCCGCCGCGGCGGCCTCAAAATCCTTGATGCGGCGGGCGCGGTCTTCGAAGGTTTTATCGAGGCAGAATTCCATGGGGGGATAGAGATCGCCTGCCGCCGCCATCTTGCGGGTTTGGGTATCCATTACCACCCAATTGGAGGTGCCTTCGATCAGAAGTTTCCCTTGGGCATCCAAAAGGCGGTAGCAACGCTCAAAGCCCAGTCGGTTGGGCGGGAGCGGCCAGGTTTCAACGGTAATCTCCTGCTCCTCGCCGATCGGTTTTAAAACCCGATAGCGGATCTGAGTAACCACCCAGAGCAGATTCTTTTTCAGCAAAGCTTCAAAGCCCACCCCCAAAGCCTCAGCATGGGTACCTGCCGCATCCTGAAAAAGGGCTAATACCGCGCGGGGGCGGATATTCCCCATAGCATCGATGCAAGCGGGGGTGATGGTTTTATGGATCTGATATTTCATGTATTGCACTCCTTTATCGGGATGGATTATACCATATTTTTGGGTAAAATTCAACCGCCTACATGATTGACAATTGAATAACAGAAGAGTAAAATGATATTTATTAATGATTAAAAGAGGGGGACTGAATATGCAAAAACCGTTCCTATATCGTTTTTGCCATAGCGCAATGTGGGGCATTGCCTGCGGCATCACCGGGCTGATTTTTCTTTTAAACTTTTTCTTTAACGCAACCGTAACCTATGATACCTGGGAGAAGGTAACCGCTGTTTCCAGTTGGCAATCGGGCCTCCTGATCCTGCTGGTGGGCGCGGTTTTGCTGGTGGCGGGGGTGTTTATCAAAAACATTTCCGCTAAGATCAGCGAAAAGAAGCTCTTTTGGGGGCTGACCGTTCTATTTAGCATCTTTGCCGTTTATCTGATGCTCAACGGTACCGACCCTCTGCACGCCGACCAAAAAACCGTTTTTGAGGCGGCCTTGGATTATATCGATGGGTTCTATACCGAGTTTGAAGAGGGCGGCTATATCTATCGCTACCCCCATCAATTGGGCTTGCTTCTTTATAACAGCATTATTGCGCGTTTCAGCCCCAATTTCCATGCCAACTATATTGCAAACTTCTTATGCATTATCGGCATCAACTATCTTTATTATAAGATCGCCAATCTCCTTTTTGCCAATAAGAGCGTCAATATTATGACGATTTTGGCCTCTTTTTCTTTTCTGCCCCAGTTTTTCTATTTCATGTTCGTCTACGGCCTGACCCCCGGCTTCTTCTTTATGACCTTAGCCTTTTATCATGCCCTGCGCTACGATCGGGAGGAGCGGTTCCTCAATATGATCGGGATGATCCTCGCCTGCGCGGCGGCGGTATTGGTGCGCAATAACTATATGATCGGCGTGATCGCCATCGCCTTATTCCTGATGCTGAAATTCTTTAAGAAGGAAGGCAACCTTAAAAACCTGCTGGCGTTGGTGGCGGTGGTGCTTTGCCTGATCCTTCCCACCCGCCTGGTGATCTCGGGCTTTGAGGCGAAAACCGAAACCAAGCTGGATAATGCCAGCCCCACCATCCTTTGGATCGCTATGGGCACCGATCTGGATAATAATATGCGTTGCCCCGGCTGGTACGACGGGACAAACTGGAATATCTATACCGATTCCGGCTATGATGCCGAGCTTGCCGCCGCCGAAGGGCGGCTGAAGATGCGGGAAAACCTAATGAAGATGAAGGAGGATCCCGCCAAGACCGGCTGGTTCTTCCTGGTGAAGACCATCTCCCAATGGTGCGAGCCCCTTTATCAGTCTCTTTGGTATGGAGGCAACGATAATCAGCAGCTATGGCGATATGAACCCTTGATCGAATCCCTTTATGGGGAAACATGGGCATCGGATATCGTTTCGGCCCTCTCCAAGTTTTTAACGATGGTGTTCTGGGGCTTTGCCCTGGTCTTTTTGATCCTCAACCGCAAAAAATTCTGCGGGTGGGAAATGTTCCTGATGTTCTCGATGGGAGGGGTTTTGTTCCATACCTTCTGGGAGGCCAAGAGCCAATATGTTTATCCCTTTGTTTTTGTTTTGATCCCCTTTGCGATGTATGCCCTCTGGCAGGTGGTGCAGAAGCTCCGCGCCCGCAAGGATCAGATTTTGGAAAAGAGAAAGGCTCTTTCCGAAGCCCCCCAAGCAGAACCTATCGCAGAATAACATAAAAAACCGTAATGCTGATGCATTACGGTTTTTTAATTCTTATAATGGAGCGAATGCTTGAATTCGGAGGGCGACATTCCGGTGATCCTTTTGAATACGCAGGAAAAATAGCGAGGATTGTCGAAATTGAGCCGGGTGGAAATTTGCGTGAAATTCAAATTGCCCTCGCGGATCAGTTGCTTGGCGCGTTTGATCTTGATCTGCATGGTATAGCCCGCCAAGGTCTCTCCGCATTGGGAGCGGAATAACTTGCTCAGATAGCTTTTGCTATAGCCGAAGGTTTTGCAAATATCGGGAATCCGAATGGTATTTTCTGCATTTTCTTCGATATATTTTTTGATCTCCAGAACCAGATGGTTTTCCATGCTTTCCTTGGAAGGAAAGAGATCGATCTTTCCCTTTTGGGTGATATCCCGCACCAAAAGGATCAAGAGTTGCTCCAAATAAGTTTTAATCAGTTGCTCTCCGCCAAAGGGAGCATCTTCTTTTCGTTTGAGTTTTTTCAGGTTGGGATGGTTTTTGGGGATGTTATAGATCGATTCCGATTCCTTTAAGATGGAAGAGATAAAGGCGCGGAAGTTTTTATTTAAAGTGGTTTGATATTTTTTGAAATATTCCATCATCGGCGAGTTGCAGACAAAGGAAATAACAAAAAAGTTCGGCGAAGAATCCAGGGCTTTGATGGAATGAAATTCGTTGGGACAATGGAAGACGATCTCCCCTTGGTTTAAGGTGATCGATTCATCATCCCGCTTGATTTCTACCGTTCCCTTATCGACATAGACCATCTCCCAAAAATCATGGGATTCGCCATGGAAGGCGAAGTTGCGGTCGAATTCATAATAATGAATGGTAACGATTTTAGAAATATTCAGAACATTCTGGATCCTGGTTTTAATGTAGGAATCTTTCATATTTATCTCCAACGATGAAATTATTGTGGACAAAATCGAACATTTAGGACCGAAAAATATCTATCTTTCTTTTCTTGCACAGTCCATAATTATTATAGAGGAAACCCTACATAAAATCAAGGAGGTACTGTGATGAAAAAAGGAATCAGCATTTGGTCTTTCCCCGCCGACACGCTGGAGAAGAATTTTGCTTTGGCAAAAAAAGCAGGATTTGAGGGCGTAGAGGTAGCGCTGGATGAAAAAGGAGAAGTTTCCCTGGAATCCAAAGAAAAAGATTTACTGGAAGTAAAACGCAAGGCGAATGAAAACGGTATCGAATTGTATAGCGTAGCCAGCGGCCTTTATTGGGACTATTGGCTCAACGATGAGGATGCCGCGGTGCGCGAAAAGGCAAAGGATATCGTTAAAAAGCATCTGGAGACGGCAAGCATCCTCGGTTGCGAAAGCATTCTGGTGATCCCCGGCTCGGTCAACGCAGAGTTTGCGGCGCCCGGCAAGGTGATCGATTATGAAACTGCCTATAACCGAAGCCTGGAGGCTATTCTGGAACTGAAGGAGACTGCCGAGCAGTTCAAGGTGGAGATCGGCCTTGAAAATGTTTGGAATAAGTTTTTGGTCTCTCCCTTGGAGATGCGGGATTTCATCGATAAGGTAGGCAGCAAATATGTCGGTAGTTATCTGGATGTGGGCAACATTTTGTTCAACGGCTATCCCGAGCATTGGATCTCCATTCTGGGCGATCGCATCAAGAAGGTGCATTTTAAAGACTATCGGGTCGCCGCAGGCGGGTTGCACGGGTTTGTCGACCTTCTGGCCGGCGATATCAATTATCCCGCAGTTATGGAAGCTTTAAAATCTATTGGGTATGACGGCTGGGTGAGTGCGGAAATGATTCCCAACTACACCCACTATACCGAAACGATTATCTATAATACATCCAATGCAATGGATCGAATTTTAGGGAGGGTAAAATAATGTTGAGAGTAGGATTGATCGGATGCGGTTTCATGGGTCAGATGCATGCAAACTGCTATAAAAATATAGAAGGGGTTCAGCTTGCGGCGGTTGCGGATATCCGCAAAGAAAAGGCCGAGGCCCTCGCTGAAGGAACCACCGCCGCCATTTATGGCGACGGTATGGAGCTGATCGAGCAAGCGGATGTGGATGTGATCGATATTTGCCTGCCCACCTTTCTTCATGCAAAATATGCATTGGCGGCAATGGAAAAGGTTCATCATCTGTTTGTGGAAAAGCCGGTTACATTGACCATCGAAGAAGGCGAGGAATTGATCGCCAAAAGCAAGGAATGCGGCTGCAGCGTGCAGATCGGCCAGGTGATTCGTTTCTGGGACGAATATGTTGCCCTCAAAGAGATCGCCGATAGTAAGAAATACGGTCGGATCATCAACGCCAACTTCCGCCGTCTCAGCCCCCGCCCCGATTGGGGATGGCAGGATTGGCTTCTGGATTGCTCCTTATCGGGCGGAGCGGGTCAGGATCTGCATATCCATGATGTGGAT
>JAFSBD010000229.1 GCA_017442025.1 Clostridia bacterium | reverse complement strand
AGGCTAATACAAAGCCCCCTTTAGGGGCAAGCCGGTGAAAGTGTTGCGGTTGGCAAACTTTTCGGCGGGCCTATAGGCCCTGCCGGCATTATGCCCTAAGGGGGCAGTGCAAACTACCGGCACGGCCGGTAGTTATGATTTATAATTTTACAACCTTGCCGGTTGCAATACTTTCATAGACGGCGTTCATGGCTTCAATGGTCTTTTTATGCCATTTCAGATTGATGAGCGGCGTTTTATGATTGCGGATATTATCAACAAATTCATCGATCAGACCGATCCACTCGTCGAAATAGGTGTATTGAACGGTATAGCGGTCGTTGGGGCAGCCGTTATGATAAACATTCGGACCGAAGCAATCCGCCATTAATGTACCCTTTTCGCCGTTTAAGGTGATATTGACCTCCATCCGTTTGGGGAAGACCTCCCAGCCGGGGCCGGGAACTTTGAGGCGCTCTTCCATTTTGGACCAGGAGGGATCCAGGGAGAAGATGGTGCCGTCCTTCATCTTGCCGATAACAGAGAGCATATCCTCCTCTTCAATATCGGGGCGGATATTCGGCGCAACTTCAGCATAGATGGTATCGAAATCACTGCCGGTCATATGGCGGATCATGTCAAAGATATGGGGGTGATCGCAAAGAGCTCCGCCGCGGAAGCGGGGATCCCCTTCCTTGATGGATACGCGCTTGCCATAGCTTTTTTCGGGGACGCCCTGCCAGGGGAATGCCCAAACAGGGGAAAGGGTGATGTTGGTGGCATTGAAGGATTTGATCTTGCCCAGCGCGCCCTTTTCGATCAATTCCTTCATCCGCAGGATGACAGGGTTATAGTGCATTTCCAGTTCGATCTGGCAGATCAGATCGTTTTTTTCGATGATATCGATCATTTCATCATATTCATCCATTTGGAAGGTGGGGATCTTCATGGAAAGGATATGAATGCCCCGCTCTGCGCAAAGCTTCATTTGGCGAAGGTGTTCGCTGTTTTCGCTGGCCAGAACCACCGCTTCGATCTCGGGATGGGCATCCAGCATTTCGGTTTCGCTATCGTAGCAGGGGATGCCTTTAACGCTGTTTAAGAAAATTTCTTTTACCTCATCGTTGGCGGTGGCAACGGCGACCCAATCCAGCTTGGGATTATCCATAAGGGTTTGATAGTATTTTCTTGTATGGCCATGGGTCATACTCATCATCGCAATTTTTAAGGGTTTCATTTTCAAACAACCTGCCTTTCCCCGGTTTGAACCGATTTCTTTGCCTTTTCCACTAAAAGGGTAAGACGTTGGTCGATGGCGATCATTTCGTCCTTTGCCTTCTTTTGGGCAATGGCGAATGCAGAGCGAACAACGGCAATCTCTTCGGCAGAAAGTTCGTAAAGTTCAAAGTCTACGTCCGTGTATTTTTGGTTTTCGGCACCGAAAAGATAGATGGAGTCCTGCTTCAACTGCGCATCAACAACAACATCGCAGGCGATCCCGCGTTGAGAGATGATTTCATGCTTATCCTTTGGAATTTCGCCTTTAGCCAGGGTTGCCGCAATTTCCAGGGTACAAACAATTTGATCTTCGGCGGTGGCGATAACATTGAGGGTGTTCTCGTTTTGCATAGCGGTGATGGCAATGATTTTTCTGCCTAAGATGAATTGGCAAAGATCCAATTCCCGATAGAGTTCCTCGAAAATATCTGCACCTTTTTCAACAATTCTTGCCACCCGCATTACGCTGATGCCCTGCAGGGTTCCGCCCTGCACAATATTTTTAAGTTCGATAAATCTTCGCTCGGCGCGATGGGAGAGAAGGGGAATCTCTGCTCCATCAAACACCGCTGTTTTGCGATCCTTCAAAGCGATGGGTGCTTCTACCGAATATTTATTTAACAGAAAGGCTAATTTTTCTTGCAACATTTTCATACAATCCTCTCCTCAAAGCATCTTTACTCTGGGCTTATACTTTTCAAGGTATGCCGCATTCTTCTCATCACCGCCGGGGGTGTTGGCGCTGGACCAAACGGGCGGGGTGATGCCGCGGTCGATGCATTGCTTGACACATTCGATCTCCAGCAGGTGGGCGATATAGAAATCAACGATATTGGAGATGGGGCCGATCGGGGTATCCAACCCCGGAACATGGACCACCGCATCACCGACAGGGTTGAAATCTTCAATGCAAACGTCGGCATAGTCGTTGAGATTGGTCTTGTTGGGGTGGCGGATAAAGTGGTCGGCGGGCATTTCCGTCTGCCAGGCGGCGGAGGAAACGGCGATGATCTTCGCGCCCGCTTTCTT